>JAGXFM010000019.1 GCA_024637215.1 Sulfuricurvum sp. | reverse complement strand
TCCCCTCACCCAAAGTACTGTCGCGGATTTCAAAATCGGTATATCCGATGGCTTCACGCTGAAATATTTCAATCGAGTCGATACGGGCACGCTCAGGGAGATTGGCGTGTAAACTCTCGATAAACAAATGACACTCTAATCCCTCAGCGTCGATGACGACTCCATCGGGAGTGTTCACAATAAATCCGACAATAGCGTAACGGGAAGCTTCACGGTAGACAAAAGGGCGAAATCCGACCCCCTGAACTATCCCTTTGAGTGTGATACGGACACTGGTGCTATAAAAAGACTCCACCGACAACGCAATTTTCCTTCCCGATCGGATAACTCATATTCATTAGCACTGCAGACGATTTCAAATTTCTCTGCAATCGGCTAAAAAGGGATTGTCCGGCAAAATACGATCCGCACAACACGATATCGTTTGCTTTCGTTTTACCTTTGATTTCATTTAACAGTTCACTGAAATAATCACCGAAAGATTCGAAGATAGAATAGCTCAGATAAACTGAATCGACACCTGCGAGACGATAACTAATAATGCTCGCTAAAAATGCGACATGGTTGAATCGGTTATCTTCCACTTTGGTATCGATTTGCAGCCCCCCTTTTCCGATAAATTTAAGGGCCTCTTTCATCACCCCCTCAAAACTCTCTTCTTCAAGTCCCAAAATCATCGCCGTTGCTTCAAAAAGGTTCACGTTGCTTTGTTCAATTTTTAAGAGAAGCGCGTACAGCTGTGTATGATTTTTCTCTACATTAACCATTAATCGATCCGATCCCTCGCGCAATGTGGACATAGCATCGATCAATCCCACTGAACTAAAGTGTTTCGGTGGGACAACCCGAATCACTTTTTTGCCGTCATAATACAAAAATGACGGTTCCCCCTCGAAATAGGCACCGACCACTTTGGTTCCAAATTTATTGTGCTCGGCAATAACCGACATAAACGAAGCCTCATCCGCAGCCATGGTATGGAAATTGCCCGATTCAACCGAAGGCGTTTCGGTTTCAAGCTGATTGACTTTAGTAGTAGAGGCGGAAGTGAAGCGTCCCATTTGATCGAAGAGCATCCCTTTTGCATCTTTGATCCCGACCAGAGTGTGAGCGATACTGAGAGTATCTCTTCCATAAGGGAGGCGTGAGGGGAACGAGACCCGCTCCCCCGAGGTGATAAATTTTATATCTTTATTGATGAAAAGATGCATATCGCTCTGATGATTGAGTTCCAAATCAAACTCCATCACAAAATCGGCATCCGCTGATCTCTCAAGTGCCTCATACGCAATAAAATCAACCCCTAAAAGGGTGAGCTCTTTGGCAAGTAGAATCGAAAACCCCTCATCAGGATATTTAACATCGATGGAAGTTCCGAAGGTACTGCGCAGTGTTTCATCTTTGAGGGCAACATGCAAAATCGGACGTTCAATACTGAGGAGTGCGTTAAATTCATCATTAATAAGAGAGCAAAATTCGGTGATTTTCATGGCATTCACCAGCATCAAAACCGAACCCTCTTCCAGCTTCTGAGAGCGATAAAATCGTCGATACCCCATCGTTGTTTTTATGAGCAGGGTTTTACCGTCGCGCAATGCTTTGGCGGCAACTTCAAACATCGTTCGAA
The DNA here is from genome assembly GCA_024637215.1 of Sulfuricurvum sp. GTDB lineage: Bacteria > Campylobacterota > Campylobacteria > Campylobacterales > Sulfurimonadaceae > Sulfuricurvum. The sequence goes on along the minus strand of JAGXFM010000019.1, from coordinate 9,843 downwards.
AGCTTCCCGCATCATTCGCATAGCGCTCTTTATCTTTATGGATAAGTTTTACAGGGATACCGCATGTGTGGCAGGAGTTAAGAACCTGTTTTTCACGGCGGCCTAACTGTTTCGCTTCCTCTTCACACGTCGGACATGGTTTGAGATACGAAAAAACGGTATTTTCGCGTTTATAGGGATAATGTTCGAAAAATGCGTATTGCCCTCCGCAATGGGTGCATTGGGTAAAGGGGTAATAGTAGCGTTTAGATGAGGGATCAAACATCTCTTTTTGACAGCTGGGGCATAATCCCAAAGCCACCGGATACTCTACCGTAAAATCAGGAATCTCTTCAGGTTCACCCTCCATATCGTAATGCTGAGAACTGCTCATAAAAGCCGATGCCGGGAGCGTTAGAGCAATCGCTTCCAAACACTCTTGGAGTTTTTCATCGCCGCTGTTAAACGCACAGATAATTTTATTTTTTTGTTGGTGGACAACCGCTTTCATTCCGAAGGAGCGGATCGTTGAAATCAGATAATTTTTGATCGTCGGTTGTGAAAAAGAGGTCATTACCTCTAACGTGAATGCCATAATAATCCTTAGTGTCTGCGCTATCTTTCATTGCTTCCCCATTGGGAATCTAGGAAAAACAGAGCCGGCGGGATTAAAACCCGCACTTGCTTTTATTCACTTTTTGGTGAATCGTCTTTTACAAACTTCGTTCCGCTGATAACGATTCCGATATCGCCTTCTTTCCAGAAAATAGTTCTCCACACTTGATAGTAAATATGAAACACGACCCAACAGATGATAAACCACATGGTCAAATGATGCGAGATACGGACGTCCATTTTACTTCCGCCGGTTACATACAATGTCCAATCGGTTACTGCATGTAGCATCCACGGCCACCACGCACCGATGGAACTTGTCCCTGAACCCAATCCATGTACATAAAGTTGAAGCCCCGTGAGAAGCATCCAAATTAACAGTAAATGGAAAATCGTAAAATAGACGGTGTTAAAACTGTCCGCATGCTCTGAGTTCAACTCATTTTTACGGTTTAAGGTTATTAAATTGATGAAAACATTTTTGAATTCCTTAATATTTTTCGCATTCGGAATAACCTTTTTATACGGTTTTTCAAAACGGCTGAAAAAATAAAGATAGGCAATAACAATCGATGTCACATCAAAAATGATCGCAATGATAAAATGTCCATAACGGTTCCACGCCATGACGTATTTATCTACGGCACCATCAGCTATAAATGTCTGATAATACGGGTGCCCGATATAAAGTCCTGTAGCAATCGCTCCAACCAAACAAATCGCATTTACCCAATGCATGACTCGCATGATCGGAGTCATACGTTTGACTTGTGTGTACCCCTGTTTCATGATTCTCTCCTTAGATACTGCAAGAGGTATCTACTTTGTAAACAGCAAGCTCTTTACCTTTGGTATCGACGACGTGAACCGCACATGCGATACAAGGGTCAAAACTGTGAATGGTACGGATAATTTCCAACGGCTGCTCAGGATTGGCCACTTTGGTTCCGATCAAACTCGCTTCATAGGCACCCATACGATTTTTATAATCACGTGGAGCCGCATTCCATGTTGATGGGACAATCGCTTGGTAGTTAACGACTTTTCCATCCGCAATGCTCACCCAGTGTCCGAGTGCTCCACGCGGAGCTTCCGCCATACCGCGTCCTTTTGCACTCACACTCACTTCGTCAAAATCAAATTCAGCCCATGTTTTGAGATCACCTGCCGCCGCATTTTTTGCAAGTTCGTCAATCCACTCGACCATTACATCCGCCATCAACTCGGTTTCAATCGCACGAGCCGCAGTACGTCCTACCGTACTAAACAATACCGTAACCGGAAGATTTCCCCGTTTAAGGAAGTTGGTCACGTATTTGGTAATGCGTTCATCTTTTGCCGCAACACCAATCACCATACGTGCCAACGGTCCGACTTCGACGCGAGCATCGTTGTAAATCGGAGATTTGATCCAGCTGTATTTCTCTTTGGTTTTCAAATAAGCGATACCGTCTGCGCGTTTGTCCAAACCGGTATATTCAGGAATTGTTTGCCCCTCATACGGATGGAGAGGTTTGTCCCCTTTGTACCATGCGTGGGTCACGTCTTCCATGATTTTTGCTTCATCCAACGGAAGGACTTTAGAGATGTCTCCGCCCATAACAACCCCTTTAGGGAAAAGGAGCGCAGATTTATAAAAACCGGTATCATCGAGACGGAAATCACCGTAACTCATGAAGTTCAAGAGTCCTCCACCGGTTCCTCCGACCCCTTTGCCTCCGACAAGCTCGCTGAACGTTGCTTTAGAATCGGTTGCTTCGCCCGCATACATGGTTCCCGCCATGTAAACATCCGGTAAATACGCTTGTTTGATAAACTTTGTCCCTTCTAGAAGAAGTGATTTGAACAACGCAATACGTGCAGGATTTTGAATATCTTGAACACACGTTACCCCACCGACAACAATCGATTGTGGATGTGGATTTTTACCACCGAAAATCGCCTGCATTTTTGCCATATCGCGCTGAATATCCAATGCTTGCAAATAGTGGGCAACACCGATAAGGTTTTGTTCCGGAGTCAGTTTATAGTGAGGATTGCCCCAATAGCCATTTCCGAAAATCCCTAAACGCCCTTGTTTAACAAATTTTGCCACACGATCTTGAATCGCTTTAAATTCGCTCTCACCGTCAATAAACGGAGACTCACCGGCAACACTCGCCCATTTACGTGCTTCTGCCGCAGTTTTAGCAGGATCAGCCGAAAGTGCTGAAACAACATCAACGAAATCAAGTGCATGAAGGTGATAGAAATGGACCACATGGTCATGCATATACAATGCACCTTGAATCAAGTTACGAACGATACGGGCATTTTTAGGGATCGTAATTTTAAACGCATCCTCTACCGCTTCAATAGAGCGTTGGTAATGGGTTCCGGTACATACACCGCAAATACGCATTGCTAAAAGTCCGCAGTCACGAGGGTCGCGTCCCTGTAAAATTGTCTCAATCCCACGAAACATGGTTGATGCACTGTAGGCATCTACAATCGTGTTATTCTCATCAATGACCGCTTCGATACGTAAATGTCCCTCGATACGGGTAATAGGGTCAACTACAATGTGCTTACTCATGGCTCTCTCCTGAATTTTCTCGTTTACCTGCAATGGCACTAGCTGCTGCGTGGATACCGATACCGATACCGACTGCCGTCAACATGCCCAAACCGAATTCATCAACGGTTTTCTCGACACCACCCGTAGGTGCTTTAATTTTTGCATCCGCCATCGGACGCTCATACGCATATTTATCCCAGAAGTCGGGTTCTGAACATCCGATACAACCTCGTCCTACTCCGATAGGCCAGTTGACCCCGTCGTTGTAACGGACGATTGAACAGTTGTTAAACGTCATAGGGCCTTTACATCCCATTTTATAGAGACAGAAGTTGTTTTTGGCACCGATATCACCCCACTCTTCAACATACTCACCGGCATCAAAGTGTGCGCGGCGTTCGCAGTTATCGTGAATACGATAGCCGAATGCAAATTTAGGACGAAGAAGTGAATCAAGTTCAGGAACCTGACCCGTCAAAACATAATGCAAAATGACTCCGACCATATTGGCCGGATTGGCCGGGCACGCCGGAATATTGATAAGAGGTTTGTTTTTTACGACATCCATAACCCCAACCGCACCGGTAGGATTCGGAGCAGCAGCAGGAATCCCTCCGAACGTAGCACAGCTTCCTACCGCGACAACTGCCGCAGCATTTTCGGCACAGCGTACTAAGTGATCATGGAATGTTTCACCCTTAGCACCGATAGTCCCGTATTGACCATCCATTGCCATCGGAATCGCACCTTCAACGAAAAGAAGATATTTTCCTTTGAAATGTTCCATCGCTTCTTCGAGCTGTTTTTCAGCTTGATGTCCAGATGCGGCTTGAAGCGTCTCATGGAATTCTAACGAGATAATGTCCAACACAATCTCATCAATTTTTGGCCCGTCTGCACGTAAAAGGGCTTCGGAGTTACCGGCACAGTCTTGGAGTTCAAGCCAAATAACCGGTGCTCGGTTCATCAACACTGCCGCATCGGCAACGAGCGGAGTAAACATAGGGGGAAGCATTAACATCGCTGTTGTTGCACTCGCCCATTTCATAAACTCTCGTCTATCAATCCCGTTCTCTTCTAAAAGATCGGCAAAGTCGAGCTTATTAGCCGGCTGATGTGAGCGCATCTCGTTCAATCTCGCCTCACACTTGTCGAACAACTCCTGGTAATACGTATCACCCTTGTTCGTTTCGACGCGCGAACTTTGGGAAGTAAACAGTTTTTTAACTGCTTCTACTTTATCAGACATGATCTCTCCCTCGTATTTTATGAATAGTCATTCACAATTGTACGTCTGGATAACTTAAACGAATATTTAAAAGGTAAAATTTAATTTAAAAAGATACTTTGTTGTTTAATTTTAGGACTAAAGCAATTTTTCGGACGATTTCATTATAATAATTAAATATTATTTACCTTTTTAAATGTAAATTGTAAAAAGTTATTTTAGTGTGTCGTACAGACAGAGCAGACATCAAAAGTCCGAAATATCAAAGAAGCTTTAGCAATGGTGTCGGCTCCGATCATCGCCCTTTGCGCCACACCAAGATTTGAAGCTATTCCGTTGCCAAGGTTCCATTGGGTCGGGGTGATAATGGAATACGATATTATTTTCCCTTTTTCGATGGTTGCTCTGTGGATCAGTGATCCGCGCGGTGCTTCGAGTATCCCTACCCCAGAGCCACTAATACTCTCAATAGCAGGAGGGGGGATGAAAGAGGGCTGAGAGAGGTCAAGGGAGCTCAAAAGCTGCCGTACCTGAGTGCACAGCAATACCATCTCCTCGACTCGGGCACATAGACGTGTCAAGGCGCTGTCTCCATAGGTACGGTACAAATCACTGACCCCTGAACGCTTTTGAACCAAAGCACGTGCCAGCGGCCCTGTCTCATAAAATTCTCCCTGATAGAGGGCGTTTTTTGCATAGGTTTTTCCACCGTGTTCAAACGTTTGGGAAATATCTTCCGAAACCAGAGTAATATCGGTACGGTTTCGGACACCGTTCAGTATAACCCCCTCTGCCTCTCCCAAAACTAAAAATCGGCCGTGACTTTTCCCCTTTTCCAAAAGCCCAAGAGTATCAAAATTACGTAATACGGTTCCAAAATCCCCTTTGAGGCTTAATATCTTATTATCCCTCATCGCTTGCTCAAACACCTCAGGAGAACATCCCAGTACCTCATCGTCTATAAATCGCTCCACATCAGAGAGGATTCTCAGCGCTTGCATCACTTCAATATGGGTGGGATCACACGTTACCCCACCGGGGATGGCATACGAACTATGAGGCCACTGCCCGCTAAACAATGCACACAGCTGATTTACCGCAGATGAAATATACAATGCTTTGAGCGCGACAGCGGGCTCTTTACCCAATATTTTACTGCTCTCATGGAGCATCACCAAATAAAGCCATTTAATATGATTTTGAATAAGTTCACACGAGAGGGTAACGGTACGAATAGACTGGGCTTTATCACTAATACGGATTAGGACTCCCGCATTGTGGTAAATATTTTCAATCATCCTTACCGTCGTAATGAGATGTGAATGACCGCAAATTCCACATACTCTCGGGGTTATTACCAAAGCATCAAGAGCGTTACGCCCCTCTAAAATCGCTTCCATCCCCCTAAAATGCAAGAATCGGATAGCAGCATCCTGAACCCGTCCGTTTTTATCGGTTTTAAAATCGAGTACAGCTTCCCCCTCGATCCGTTCGATCAGTTCATGCGTTATCATCGATTAACCTCTCTTCAAGTCGTTTGATATGAAAAGACTTTGCTGCCCCAGCTAACGCGAGATAACTCCGCTTTGGGATCCCCAGAGGCATCTCTGCGGGAATCGACATGTAGGTTTTTGTACTAAAGAGATCACGCTTAGGAAAAGTGGGTTCCGTACAGCCGACACACGGGGTTCCTGCTCGTGTTTTGGAACTCACCTCATTCCAAAGAATTTTATTACAACTGCCGTGAGTATAAGGGCCTTGGCACCCTTGGGCATAAAATAAACACCCCTCTTTGGTTCCAAATGTATCGCTATCAACTTTCCACTCAAAATACTCGTTTCGCAGACATCCGTTATGGACGAGATAGCCATAAAGCTCTTTCGGGCGGCGGTATTCATCGACTAAAATACGCTTACCCGCTACAATCATCTCGATCACAAAACTAAGCCATTTGGGATGAGCCGGACAGCCGCTGAGAAGAATGATTTTCTCTCGCATCATCTTCAAAGGACCACGCTCTTCTTCTTTATCAAAGAGTATCCCGCTGATATGCTCGGGGGAAAACTCTTTGAAAATTCCTCCGAAACTCGCACAGCTTCCGAGTGCAATAATATGTTTCGTTTTAGATGCAAGCGCACTCAAAAGCGTTTCCATCGCCACCCCTACGCGCTCAAAATCAGCTCGATATGCCCCCTCGAAAATAAGAATATCCGATTTAGGGAGTTTTTTCACCAACTCTTTGAGTGTTTTTGTGCAAGGGAGAATAGGATGGTGGATAAATGCTACTGAATCTAAAAGTCTCTCTAAATCAGGATCGTTTAAAAATGAGTGGGTATTGCCGTTGCAGGTGATCCCTTGCAACCAAATGACGCGGAGTTTAGCGGGTTTTGAGGGCATAATAGATATTTTCGGCAATGGTATGTTCGTATTCTCCTAACGGTTTCGGAAGGATATTCTCACCGTTGATAAATACCATCCCCCCCAAATACCCCATAAACAAACCGAATGCACTGAAAAAGTCCTGATCTCTCAGTTCACCGCACCGAACACCCTCTTCGAAGAAAATCATCATCTCCGTCACAAATGCGGAGACGCAGATCATCCCCTCACAACTGTTTTGAAATACTTCGCGGTTGGAGAGGTACACCCGTAAAAAGTACTCGATGGTTTCCGGTCGATCTTTAGCAATACGAAAATACATATGAACAATCGCTTCGATCTTCTCTTGTGTACCCACCCCGCTTTCATTGATTTTACGAATCTCTTCACCCAAAATTTCGGCAATGTAGAGGATGAGATCTTTGGCTAACATCTCTTTTGAGGTAAAATAGTTATAAAGATTTCCGACGCTCATCCCGATTTTCTCAGCAATAGAGGGCATTGTCGTTTGGTAAAATCCCTCTTTGGAAAATAGCTCCAATGCTTTACTCATAATCGAGATTTTACGTTCTTCTTTACTTAATCGTGCCAATGCATCCCCTCTTCCGCTCTTTGTACGTATTATATCAAATGAAAAGATGAAAATTCATCCTTTCATAAACTAACCTGAATACAAATTCACAAACCTCAGCGCAATATTTGTTTAATAATATTCTATTATACTTAATTTAATTACAATAGATAAAAAGGCTAAATGTGACAAAACTTATTCTCATTGTCGATGACGAACAGATCAATCGAGAAATGATCGGAAGCGTACTCGAAGATGCCGGATATAATGTATTCAAAGCAAGTGATGCAAGAACAGCGATTACTACGTCAATAGAATACAAAGAGAAAATCAGCGTCATTCTCATGGATCTTGTTATGCCCGATAATAATGGCTTTTTAGCGATTACAACCATCAAATCACATCGCCTGACCAAACTTATTCCCATAATGGCACTCACGGGATCAAACGATAAAGAGTCTGTCATAAAAGCGATGAATGCAGGTGCGGATGACTATCTCACCAAACCGTTTGATCCTGAAGAGTTACTTAGTAGAGTCCATATCCTTTGTAAAATTTCTGACTTTGTCAAACGATGGGATGTTATTGCAAAATAAATTTAAGACTAGGGAAACAGGATGGGTAATACACTTCAAATAGAGGGGATCGATATAAAAAGTGCCTTGGGTAGAGTAGCCGGAAATGAAAAATTGCTTCGTAAACTTTTGGGACGATTCGTCGAAACTCAATCGGACGTAGCAGAGCGTATTAAAACGGCAATGGATAACAATGATACAGAGACAGCGACCCGAGAAGCCCACACGATCAAAGGGTTAGCCGGAAGCATCGGTGCTGATCTCCTCTTTCTCTATGCAGAAAATCTGGAAACCCTCTTAAAAAAAGGGGTGTCCGATACTCTCGATACGACTTTGGAAACGTTTGCCTCCGAATTATCGAGCCTCATGAAAAGAGTTTCTTTCGCACTCGAACAATCTGAGAACAGCACATCTATGTGTTAAAGTGAACACTCCGGTAAAATCTTATACTGAGACAGCTCTCGTCCAGTTGCATCGATAACATGCACCGCACACGCCAAACACGGATCGAACGAGTGAACCGCCCGCAGTACTTCTAGCGGTGCGGAAGGGTCGGCAAGCTTAATGCCGATCAACGACTCCTCATACGCTCCGCGCCCCTCTTTAGCCCCCTTAGGAGAAGCGTTCCATGTTGTCGGAACGACCGCTTGATAGTTGGCAATTTTTGCCTCTTCTATTCGGACAAAATGGCCCAAAACCCCGCGCGGTACTTCGAAAATTCCCGCACCTCTCGCCTCGTGAGGGAGTTCTTCAAACACATACTTCGTCCACGTCGTCTCATCGTAGTATTTGATATTTTCGATCAAATCACTCATTGTGTCAAAAAGATAATCGCAACAAATTTGCGCTTCCACCGCCCGCGCGGCATTACGTCCTATCGTCGTGGAGAAATCGATCAGCTCCATACCGGAGCGTTTCATAAATCGCTCCATGTAGGGGCGGATTACGGGAGAGTTTTGGGAATATCCCATAATCATACGTGCTAATGGTCCCACCTCCATCACTTCACCATCATAACGCGGTGCTTTAACCCACGTGTATTTCCCCTCAGTCTTGAGAGAGCCATCTGCGTTTAGATCAGTATAAAATGGTGTCGTATCTCCCTCATACGGTGAGAGGGGAGCATCATTTTCATACCATGAGCGTGATGCCTCTTCGGTGATTTTGCTCGGATCAAACGGCTCGACAGCCTCAAAATCATGCGCTTTGATGACACCGCTTGAAAATAACTGCTGATCTTTCCCGAATCGGTATCCGCCGCAGCACATGAAATTACCAACCGCGCGCCCCTCTCCCGCTTTTATCGAATCACGATAAGCATTGACAAGCATCACCATATCGGGAATATAGGCACGCTCAATAAAATCTCTCGTCTCTTTGATGATAAACAAAAAGTCATTCAATCGCTGAGGGTTGAGCATATCGGCGACACTTGTTACCCCTCCGACGACGAGATTTTGAGGGTGGGGAGTTTTGCCTGCGAAAATCGCTACCGCTTTGGAGAGTTCTCGCTGTATCCGAAGTGCTTCGAGGTAATGGTTCATGTGCACCAAATTCTCCTCAGGGCTGAGACGATACGACGCATGCCCCCAGTAGCCGTTGGCAAAAAGTCCTAACCGGCCTGCTTTGACGAAACTCTCCAATTTTTCTTTGACCGCTTCGAGATGACCCTCAGAGTTACGATAGGGGTGTTCGCACCAGGATGCTGCATCTTTGGCGGCTTTCGTACAATCGGCACGGAGCGCACCCGTAATGTCCACGAAATCGAGTGAATGAAGATGATAATAATGGACGATATGATCTTGGACGAACAGTGAAAGGGTGACGAGATTACGAATGATCTCGGCATTATGGGGTATCTCAATACCGTATGCCGCTTCCACCGCACTGATCGAAGCGCGATAGTGAACCTGTCTCTTATACACATCTGACGCTGCCG
>JAGXFM010000018.1 GCA_024637215.1 Sulfuricurvum sp. | reverse complement strand
TTCTGCCATTTCGGCTTCAGGTTTAACGATAGCAGATTCAGGGAGTTCAGACGCAATCCAGTTTAGAAGCGGAAGAACCGAACGGTTATGGGAAACGGAAATACCGAAAATACGCTCTGTCCCGAACTCATAATATTCCCATAGTTTCTCTTGCATCTTGTCATTGTCGATTTTATTAACGACCAATGCAATCGCTTTTCCCATCGATTCAAGCTCATAGAAAAGCTTTTTGTCATCCTCTTCGGGGAGACTTTTCCCGTCCACCATAAAGAGAATGATATCCGCTTCATGTGCCGCTTTGAGAGATTTTTCTTTGATCCGATCGAAGAGTTCACACCCCTCATCCAATCCACCCGTATCGAGAATTTCGACCTCTTTGTCCACCACTACGGCAACCCGTTTTTTGACATCACGTGTCGTACCTGCTTGTTCAGAGGTAATCGCATCACGTTGTTTGAGTAAACGGTTAAAAAGGGAACTTTTTCCGACATTCGGACGACCGATAATCGCTAATTTTTTCATAGACTTCCTAGTATTTATGCCTTTTCGAGATCATTATCCCAAATGGCTGCGCTAACATTGCGTTCCTATGCTGCACTTTAATTGATATTTTATTATAGCGCAGATGCCCTTATGATATGATTTCAAAATGTTAGCTTATAAATATGAACACTTCAAAAACGATCTACAACATTTGGCACTTCAGTGTGAACCGTTCCAAGCAGATACCATAATCGCGATTGCGAGAGGGGGAATGACTCTTGCCCACGCACTTGCGATGGCTTTAGATATTCGCAACCTGCAAAGTATCCGTATAGAAAGCTATGACGGTCAAACCCAGCGTGACACGATACGTGTTTTAGATAAAGGTGATCTTAGCGACTCGCTACGGGTTCTCGTCGTGGATGATATCGTTGATAGCGGACAGACCCTCGCCGTACTGATGCCGATTTTACGTTCCGAATATCCTGAGTGCCAATTTAAAGTCGCAACCCTTTTTACGAAACCCACTGCATTGCTTCAACCTGACTTTTCCTTACACGAAGCTAGTGATTGGATCGACTTTTTTTGGGAAAGAGACTTTTTAAAAGAGGGTTCGATATAATCCGTACAACCACAAATTTTTAATATTTCTGCCAAGGATTTTTATGCCAAAAGAGTATATTTTTACCTCCGAATCGGTTACCGAAGGGCATCCGGATAAAATGGCCGATCAAATCAGCGATGCAATCTTAGACTATATCATTGAACGTGATCCAATGGCCCGAGTAGCCTGTGAAACGCTTGTATCCAATGGGTTTTGTGTGATTGCCGGGGAGCTTAAAACTACGGCATACGCACCGATGCAGGAAATTACCCGTCAAGTCGTTCGAGAGATCGGCTATACCGATGCTACGTATGGGTTTGATTACCGTTCATGCGCTGTTTTGAACGGAATCGGCGAACAATCTCCCGATATCAATCAAGGGGTTGATCAAAAGGACGGGGAAATCGGTGCCGGAGATCAAGGACTTATGTTCGGCTACGCGTGCCGTGAAACCGATGTTTTAATGCCTCTTCCGATTTACCTCTCACACCGTCTTGCGGAGCGCTTAACCCAAGTTCGTAAAGAAGGGATTCTCCCCTATTTACGACCGGATGGAAAAACGCAAGTCAGCGTCCGCTATGTCGATGAGAAGCCGGTATCGGTAGAAACGGTCGTTATCTCTACCCAACATGCCCCTGAAATTTCTCAGGAAAAGCTCCATGCTGATGTGATCGAAGAGGTGATCAAATACGTTATTCCTACTGAACTGATCTCTACGAATATCGTTTACCATATTAATCCCACAGGCAAATTTGTTATCGGCGGCCCGCAAGGGGATGCGGGACTCACAGGACGTAAAATAATTGTCGATACCTACGGCGGAGCATGTCCTCACGGCGGCGGTGCATTCAGCGGAAAAGACCCAACCAAAGTGGATCGTTCAGCCGCCTACGCAGCCCGTTATGTTGCTAAAAACCTCGTTGCTTCCGGGGCATGTGAACGGGCAACGATTCAAGTCTCGTACGCTATCGGCGTTGTTAAACCGATCTCCATCATGGTCAATGCGCACGGAACCGCAGTCGTAAGCGAAGAAAAACTGGAAAGTTGTGTCAAAGAGCTTTTTAACCTCACTCCGAAAGGGATTATTGAATCGCTTGATTTACTGCGCCCGATCTATCGTAAAACTGCCGCATACGGTCATTTTGGACGAGAACTTCCCGAATTTACATGGGAAAAAACCGATAAGGTGGATGCAATCAAAGCCTATTTAGGGCTCTAAACTACACTTCTGTAACACTCCTCACTAATCTTTATTCACCCGCCTTATTTTTTAGGTGGGTTTAAAATTCTTCTGTTATAGTTACCTCATATTTATAACCAAGGAGAACCCTATGGCAGTAGTCATTAATGATACCTGTATTAACTGCGGCGCTTGCATCGACGAGTGTCCGGTAGAAGCGATTGTAGACGAGGATGATAACCCAACGGGTGAGGAAATCTATTACGTTTACGCTGACAAATGTGTTGAATGTGTCGGTCATCATGATGAACCTGCATGTGCAACAGCTTGTCCAACTGAGGGTTGTATCACTTGGGATGAAATCGGCGCAAGCCCTTCTCATCGTGATGATGTTACCGCTGACATGCGTTCTTCAAAAGCGAACGTTGTTAACTAATTAACTTTAATACTATCGGAGGGTTTTTATCCCTCCGTGTGCCTTCTCTTTTCCCCTATTTCCTTTATCCTCACATCTTTAATCTTTCTTAAATTATTGTTTCGCTATAATCCCGTTCTATTTTTTACACACAAAACAGGAGCATTGATGGAACAAACATTGTCAATCATCAAGCCAGACGCCGTCGCAAAAGGTGTCATCGGTAAAATTTTGGATCGTTTCGAAAGTAACGGCCTTAAAATCGCGGCTATGAAAAAAGTTCAACTCTCACGTCAAGACGCAGAAGCGTTTTACTCAGTACATGCTGCACGCCCTTTTTTCAACGACCTCGTTGATTTCATGGTAAGCGGTCCGGTTGTTATCACCGTTCTTGAGGGTGAAAACGCTATCCTTAAAAATCGTGATTTGATGGGTGCAACAAACCCTAAAGAAGCAGCAGCAGGAACTATCCGTGCAGACTTCGCTGAAAATATCGATGCTAATGCGGTTCACGGAAGTGACTCTGCTGAAAATGCTGCGATTGAAATCGCCTTTTTCTTTTCAGGGCGCGAAATTTCGTAATTGCCATGAAAATAGCATTCAGAAAATTGGGCTCACAACCGCTTCTTTTTGAGGAAAATAGTGACAATGCCATTTTTTCGGGCGATTTAATCCTGAAAAAAAGCAATCTAGCCCAATTAAACGGTACAATTACAGGGAGTATTTCGATTCCTTGCGATATTTGTGCTGAAGAGGTAGAGAGATCCCTAAATGAAGAGATTTCTTTTTACCTTAGTGATGGAATATATGAGGGGAACGACGACGAGTTAGATGTCGTTGAAATCAGCCAATCAATGATTGATATGGAAGAGCTTCTCAAATCGGAAATCGAATTGATCAAAAGCGACTATTTTTGTTGCAAAAATTGCGAAGGAACCTCGCTCGATCGAGAGTTCTAAAATCTAAATAGAAAGGGATAAATACTATGGCAGTACCTAAAAGAAGAGTGAGTCATTCTCGCGCCGCAAAACGCAGAACTCACTATAAAATTTCTCTTGCACGTCCGGTTAAAGATAAAGACGGCACGTACAAATTGTCTCATTATGTCAATCCGACAACCGGTGAGTATAAATAATCAATGATTAGAATTGCAATTGATGCAATGGGCGGGGACTTCGGTCCCGAACCGATTGTTAAAGGGACACTTGAAGCTTTAAAAGAAATGACGTTTCAACCAATTCTAGTTGGTAAAAAAGATGAGATTTTATCTTTATTACCCAAGGGCTATAAAGATAAAATTTTAATTGTTGAAGCGGACGATGTCATCGATATGGCAGATGCCGCAACCGATGCTCTTAAGCGTCAGGAGAGCTCTATCTACAAAGCGGTAGAGCTTGTCCGTAACGGTGAAGCGGACGGCGTTGTCAGTGCAGGACACAGCGGTGCGACAATGACAGTCGCAACACTACGATTAGGACGACTTAAAAATGTTTTGCGTCCTGCTCTCGTCACTTCAATGCCGACAAAAACGGGTAAACGTAGTATCTTAATGGATGCCGGTGCCAATGTAGATTGCAAAGCGGAACATCTTTTTCAATTCGGAATCATGGGATACTACTATGCTCATGATATGTTCAAACTCGATAATCCTCGTGTCGGACTACTCGCTAACGGGGAAGAAGATTCCAAAGGAAACGAAATTACCAAAGAAGCCTTCAAATTGCTCGAAGGTCAACAAGGGTTTATCGGTAACGTTGAGGGGAACAATATTTTTGACGGAAGCTGTGACGTTATCGTCTGTGACGGCTTTATCGGAAATCTTGTCCTCAAAGCCTCTGAGGGGGTAGCGTCAACCATTACCTTTTTTATCAAAGAGTATATTCGAAAATCGCCGGTTGCGATTACCGGAGCACTGTTGATGCGAAAAGTATTTAAATTGCTCAAAAAACAGATCGATTATGCTGAAATCGGAGGAGCACCTCTCGTCGGTATTAAAGGGTGTGCCATCGTCAGTCACGGTAAAAGTAACCCAAAAGCGATTAAAAATGCGATTTTTCAAGCTATCCGTTATGTAGACAACGGTGTCAATGAACATATTGAGAATCGTCTCGAAGAACTTAAAAAATAAACGTCGATCCCTTATAAAGGCTTATTATGTACGCTGCGTTTCGTTCCATCGGAGCTTATGTTCCTTCTAAAATCCTCACCAATGCTGAACTCGAAGTAATGGTCGACACCAGCGATGAATGGATCACTAAACGCACGGGAATCAAAGAACGTCATATTGCTGCGGAAAATGAAACCACAAGTGATATGGGTGTCAAAGCTGCCGAAAAAGCAATCGAACGCGCAGGGATCGATAAAAGCCAAATCGATATGCTGATTTGTGCCACGATCTCTCCTGATTATTTTTGTATGCCTTCCACTGCTACCATTATTGCCACAAAACTCGGGCTTGAAAAAATTACCGCTTTTGACGTATCCGCCGCCTGCACCGGATTTGTTTATGCCCTCAGCATAGCCAAAGCCTTTATTGAATCGGGAATGAAAAAAAATATTCTTATCGTCGGAGCAGAACGTCTCAGCACTATTACCGATTACAGTGATCGCGGAACCTGTATCCTCTTTGGAGACGGTGCCGGAGCTGCCGTTATTAGTACGACAGAACATAAATCCGAGGCTATTATTGATATTCATACCGGTTCTGATGGTTCATTCGCTGATTTATTGATGACACCAAACGGTGGAAGCGGTTCAGCGCATGATGAACTTGACCGTGAAGCGGCAGGATGTTTTATGCGTATGAAAGGGAATGAGACCTTTAAAGTGGCCGTTCGTACCCTCACAAGTGATGTTATCGATATTTTAGAGCAAAATAACATTGCCTCATCGGCAATCAAACATTTCGTTCCCCATCAAGCCAATTATCGTATCATCAAAGCGGTCGGTGACGCGCTGGAACTTAAAGATGAACAAGTAGTACTCACGGTAGAAAAATACGGTAATACCTCCGGAGCTTCTATCCCTATGGCCATTAACGATATTTATGAATCAGGGCGCTTACAAGAAGGTGATTTGATGCTTCTTGATGCTTTTGGCGGCGGTTTAACGTGGGGAAGCGCACTCGTTCCGTTTGCAGGAAAAGGTATATAACTAAACACTTTTGATACAATAAAAGACTTTTCAATAAGGTCTTTTATGATTTATTCTAACTCTCTCATTTATATTGAAATCCACGAATCCGAAATCCCTTGGCTTAAAATATTTACCCATACGCCCCATAAAGAGTTCTCAGAGTGCTCAATTGATGAGAAAAAAGCTATTTGGGATTCTCTCGATATCATCGAAAAAGAGATACTCGAATATTTCAAACCTAATAAAATCAATATCGCTTCTTTTGGAAATATGTTACCGAGGGTTCATTGGCATATTATGGGACGATTTGAAAGTGACAGTTACTTTCCTGAACCGATGTGGGGAGTTAAACAAAGAGAAGGGTTTGAATTAGAGGCTCCGATGGAGCCTTTTTTGGAGAAGGTAAAACGAGAGTTAGACTCCCGCTTAAATTAATAACGAGGTTTTGGTTTTTGCCCGCTGAAACTGCGTGAACGATCACTACGATCATTTCCGCCGCGTTCACCGCCAGCACTACTACGTTCTCCTCCGCCACTACGTTCGCCACTGCCTGAAGCATTGCGATCGTTGTTACCACGGTATCCGCCTCCGCCACTTCGGTTTCCACCGCTACGGTTACGGTTAAACCCGCCGCTGCGTTGTCCGCCACGATCACCGCGGCTTGCCAAATTGCTTAGAATTTTTTCCAAACGTTCCGCTGCGATACCGATATTATTCGGTCCGGCAACCGTATTACGTTCCATCAATACGGAGATCAATTTATAGGCAATTTGTTCTTGGTCATAATCTTGTTTCAACAAATCAAGTACTTTATGTGCTTCATCATAAACATGTTGTTTTTCAATTTCGCGAACCAAACGGGTTACTTGTGCCTCTTTAACATCCAATTTACTTGGAATATAAGCATGCTCCATAGTCGTACCGACTTTAGCACGGATACGTTGGAGTTCTTTAAATTCGAGTGGAGTAACCAATGTGATTGCTACCCCTTTCTTGCCCGCACGTCCTGTACGTCCGATACGGTGAACATAGCTCTCAGGATCAAACGGGATATGGTAATTGAAAACGTGGGTAACATCATCAATATGTAATCCGCGTGCCGCAACGTCAGTCGCGATCAATACGTCAACCGCATCGGTTTTAAGCCCTTTAATAACACTTTCACGTTGACGTTGTTCCATATCACCGTGTAACCCTTTTGCCATATAACCAGCAGCAGAGAGAACATTAGAGAGACGGTCAACCTCTTTTTTCGTACGACAAAACACAACCGTTTTTTTCGCATCTTCAGAATCCATAAGGCGGATGATCGCATCATCACGCTCTGATTCTTCAATGACATAGTATTGTTGTGCAATATCTGTATTTGTTGTCTCTGATTTGGTAATAGAGGCAAAAAACGGATTGACCAAAATACGTTCAGCAAGCTGTTTAATCGGAGCCGGCATGGTTGCTGAGAAAAGAAGGGTTTGACGCTCTGTCGGCAAATAGGTGAAAATCTCATTGATATCATCTAAAAAGCCCATATCGAGCATTTCGTCCGCTTCGTCCAAAATAACGGTTGATGGGGTAAAGCCTTTGAGCATATTACGGCTCAACATATCAAGTAATCGTCCCGGAGTAGCGATGATAACTTGTGCACCGCGCTCGATAAGATCCATTTGACGGTTATACGATGAACCACCGTAAATCGTTACGGTACGAACACCGAGGTGTTTACCGTATTTGAAAATTTCATCACCAACTTGGTTCGCTAACTCACGAGTTGGAGTAATAATGAGGGCTTCAATTCCCCCTTTTAAATGCATTTTGTTCAATGCAGGAAGACCGAATGCCGCTGTTTTACCTGTACCGGTATGGGCTTGTCCTACAACGTCACGCCCTTCCATAATAACAGGAATAACCATTTGCTGAATCGGACTCGGTGTTTTAAATCCGGCATGATTGATACTTTGCATGATCTCTTTTCTAAGACCGAAAGACTCAAATGTTACCAAATTTTCGTCTGTGATTGCTTCTTCTATTACGTTCATAATTTACCTTTGTATATACGCCACCGGAAAACCTATTTCCGGCCAGTTACGCTTGCCCACTCAGGGGGGAGAGAAATTTTAATGAGGATAAGTTGGATTCTCATCCGCGAGGGCACCTTTGAAAAAGATCTCTAAAATCTCTTTAGAAGGTACCCAAAATTCAAATGGAATTATAGCTTAATTTTTTGTAAAAAAGGCTGATAGTAAGAGTTTAACAAAAGATAAAGATAACCTTTAGTTTCAAATCGTCTCTATTTTATCTGATTGTTTTAAACTTTTAAAACTATACTTCCAAAAAATCACACTACCCTTTTAGGAGTCAAATTATGTTCAATGTAAAAATGGAAAAAGAGTGCGGCTGTTTCAAACGAAGCGGGATGGAGAGTATTAAAACTTTCGACAATAAAGATGATGCCATGATCGAAGCAAAAGAGTGGGCGGAAGAGATGAACGAAACATTCTGTCAAAAACACAATTTTTCAATTATTGAAGAAGGAAATGACCTCATCATCAAAGTAGAAATGAACTAACTTTACAGAAGAGGAGAATATCCCCTCTTCTCACCTTCACTCAAACGATTAACGATGTTGATCCAACCAAACCATTAACCCTTTTTGTGCATGCAGACGATTTTCTGCCTCTTCAAAAATAAGACTTTGTTCTCCGTCTAAAACCGCTTCACTCACTTCAACTCCGCGATATGCCGGCAAACAATGTAAAAAGATGGCATCGTGTGTTGCTAACGCCATAAGTGCTTCATCGACAATATAACCTTCAAATGCTCGAATACGCTGTGCTTTTTCCTCTTCTTGCCCCATAGAGATCCAGGTATCGGTTGTGACCACATTGGCACCGAGAACTGCCGCTTTCGGATCATTCGTGATCGTAATTTTGGCACCGCTAAACTCAGCGAAAACTAGAGCATCCGCAATTATCGCCGGATCACACTCATACCCTTTCGGGGTAGCAATTCGGAGTTCAAATCCAAGTTTTGAAGTAAGCATAAGCCATGAGTGGGTCATATTATTCCCATCACCGACATACGCGACGATTGGGTTTTTATCTTTTCCGCACTCCATCATCGTCATAAAATCAGCCAAAAGCTGTACCGGATGGTAGCTATCACTCAGACCATTGATAACCGGAACTTGGGAATAACGGGCAAACTCTTCGAGCATGGATTGCTCATACGTACGAATCATTACCATATCGCTCATCGAAGAGATAACGCGTGCGGTATCTTTTACCGGTTCACCGCGTCCGAGATGGATATCACGGTTTGAGAGAAACAAAGCATGTCCGCCGAGTTGATACATCCCTACCTCAAAACTGACACGGGTACGGGTAGAGCTTTTTTCAAAAATCATGGCCAGTGTTTGACCTGCAAGACGCGGTTTAAGCTCTCTCGCTTTGACCTCTTTTTTAATCTTTAAGCCAATATCTAAAATCTCTAAGATCTCTTCTTTAGAATAATCTTTTAACGTTAAAAAGTGTCTCACGCAATTCCTTCTATACAAAAAACAATCATATCATAAAAAAAATTCATTAATTTAAAAGCCGTGCAACTTCTTTGGCATGGTAACTGATGATAATATCGGCACCAGCTCGTTTGAATCCGACCATTGTCTCCATCATCACACGGTTGTAATCAATCAGTCCCGCAGCTCCCGCGCATTTGAGCATCGCATATTCTCCACTGACATTGTATACGGCTAACGGCAAAGAAGAAGCTTCACGGATATCTCGGATAATATCGAGGTAGGCCAAAGCCGGTTTAACCATCAAAATATCGGCCCCTTGGACCTCATCTGCCAAACTCTCTCGAATCGCCTCGCGTCGATTGGCCGGATCCATTTGATAGGTAGAACGATCACCGAAACTCGGTACCGACTCGGCGACATCACGAAACGGTCCGTAATAACCACTGGCAAACTTGGTCGAGTAACTCATAATCGGCAAATTCGTGTACCCTCCCCCATCGAGTGCATCACGTAACGTCGTAATAATCCCATCCATCATCCCCGATGGAGCAATCATATCAACGCCTGCACGCGCATGGACTAATACCTGTTGAGCTGAAATCCCGAGGGTCAGATCATTATCAACCGTCTCATGGACATGATCGAGAATACCGCAGTGTCCATGATCGGTGTATTCGCAAAAACACAGATCGGTCACGACAAACATTTTAGGGAATGCACGTTTGATCGCACGTATCGCCGTAGCAATAATACCGTGATCACATAATGCATCCGAACCGACCGAATCTTTTACGGCAGGGATACCAAACAAAATAATCGAATGGATTCCGAGGGATTGGAGAAGCTCACACTCTTTTAAAATCTCATCGAGAGACATTTGAAAGACACCCGGCATTGAAGCTATTTCTTTTTTAATCCCCTCGCCAGGTCTGACAAATAATGGATAGATAAAGTCATTGATACCTACATGGGTTTCTCGAACCAATGAGCGCAGTTGGGAATTAAGACGGGTTCGGCGAAAACGCTCCATAATATGTGACTCCAGTTAAAAGTTATGAAGAGATTGTATCAAGGGTTGCTTTAATAATCCATTTTTTAGAAACACCGATTATAATGGCAGTAATGAAAACACAAACACCTACTTTTGAAAAATCATCCATTGCCAATCTCCCCAGTAAATACGGCCATTTTAAGATCCGTGTCTATAAAGAAGGGATTCAAGAACATTTAGCCATCTTTACCGAAAACTTTGAGACTCAAGCATCTCCTTTAGTTCGAATACACTCAGAGTGCCTTACCGGCGATACCTTCGGCAGTATTAAATGTGACTGTAACAATCAGTTACATAAAGCGCTAAAGCTCATCGCGAAAGAGGGTGGATTGGTGATTTATCATCGTCAAGAGGGACGTAATATCGGATTACTAAATAAAATCAATGCATACTGCCTTCAAGATCAGGGGCGTAATACCATCGAAGCTAACGTGGAACTCGGTTTTGCCCCTGATCAACGCACTTATGATGTCATTGGCGAAATATTTTCAGATTTCGGCCTTACCAAAATCCGCCTTTTGACGAATAATCCCGCAAAAGTCACTGTCGTAGAAGGACTCAATGTAAAAATCACGGAACGGGTTCCTGTAATTATCGATCCTAACCCTCATAATGAAGGGTATTTAAAAGTTAAAAAAGAGCAAATGGGGCACGACTTATGAGCCATCTGAAGCAACTTTTAGTACAGCATAAGATCATTGTTCCTGAAAATTTCGATCAAAAAATCAAGCAGTATAAAGCACTTTTAGAGAAATGGAATAAGGTTCACAATCTAACAGGGGCAAAAACACTCCAACAAATTGATCAGTTTATTCTCGATGCCATCTTGCCTATTACCTTTCTCCCCCCTGTCAAAAAAGCGATGGATATAGGAACGGGTGCCGGATTCCCTGGGATGATTTTGGCCCTAGCGCTTCCGCAAACCCATTTTACCCTCGTAGAACCCCTGACCAAGCGGGCCAGTTTCTTACAGTTTGTAAAAGCAGATTTGGAACTGGATAACGTCGAAGTAAAAGCCCTTAAGGCAGAGCAACTGCAAAGTGAACCCTATGACCTCATTACCTCTCGCGCCGTAACGGATACTGAGATGCTTCTAAAGCTCTCAAAACCGTTTTGTACCGAAGGGACTCTTTTACTCTTTTACAAAGGGGAAAAAGTGTATGATGAAATCGATGATACACTCGATTACACCATTATCGAAGCTGAAAATCGCCATTATCTGCTCATAAAGAGATAACTATGCTAAAACTATTATTACTGATCGGCGTTTTGGTCGGAGCTTATTACGCTTTTTTCAAAAAGAAAAAAAGCCTTACTCCCCCTTCTTCAGATAACTCTCAAGAAGAAGCGATGATACCCTGCACTGAATGCGGCACCTACGTGCAGGTCAAAGAAGCGTTAATGCGTGATGGTAAATATTACTGCTCACGTGAATGTATGGAGGTTTAACATGCTGCTATTCGGTCACCCTTATGTTCCATCACTCCCTTTTTATCACATAGACTCTATTGAAGCATTGCATCATACGCCGTCTAATTCTGTCGTTACCCTCTTTTTTACCCCTGAGAATCTCGATATCATAGAGCATCTACGCCTCAATAGTGTCCGCTTTGCACTTCATATTGAGACATCCACGGATGCGGTAATCGGTGAAAATCTTGGTGCTTCGTATTTCATTGTTCTGCCAAAATATGCTGAAGCGATTCAAAAAGTAGCGGAAGACTACCTTTTTGATGCAAAAATACTGGGATATATTGAAAATACAAAAGATTTGGAAAACTTGATCGAATTACGGCTGGATGGGGCCATTTTCGCTGATACTATTATTAAAATAAACTCTTAGCTAATCCATTCTCGTTTTAAATCCTTATCCAAACACGCCAATATTTCATAGCCGATCGTTCCTACTGAACGGGCGTAGTGATTGGCATCGTCAAAAATAAGCAACTCATCTTTATCGCTCGAAAATGCCGCATTGTCCATTGAAATCCGCCCACGCAATGCAATACCCTCAGGTGTAGTATAACGGTTAGAAGCAAGGCGATCCAACCCGTTCGCATATCCCAGATCATAAGTGGATACGACCTCATCCGCAGAAGCTTCATAGATGCCGTTATATCCGACACGCTCCCCTTTTTTCAGAGTACGTGTTGCAACCCTGTCTCCCCACAATGAGAGTATCGGCTTGAAAGAAGGCTGCGCAAGTGTCTTTTCCATCTCTAAACAGCCGTAAAGGGCAATTCCGACACGAACCATATCATCAACACATACTACGGATCGAAACGTTCCGGCAGAATTTGAGAGATGGAATCGGAGTTTCCATCCATATTTTTGTGCTAAAGAAGAGGCCTTTATTTTTACCGTATCAAATGTTTTACGTTGCCAAAACCACTCACTACTGAGGGTATCCGCACTGCGTAAATGACTCATGATACCGACACACACCAAACCTGCTTTCTTCATCCGTTTAAACGCTTCTTCGAGATTACAAAGCGCAATACCGTTACGGTGCATCCCCGTATCAATTTTAAGCTCTACGCGACTTCCTGCTAAAAATGTTTCAATCGCTTCGAGCGAATTGATCGCATAGCTAAAAGTTGAATTTATTTTTGTAGGACGATCTCCTAAAATCAGAACATTTTCAAAAAAATCTCGGATTTCATCCGCTTCGCGTTCCAATCGTACGACGGCTTGCTTCACGCCGTACTGCGCCGCCGCTTCTGCTATCATCACCGCACCGTGGCCATAAGCGTTATCTTTTAAAACAACCGCTATTTTATCTTTTCCACCGACTTGGTGTGCGATAATGTCAAGATTATGTTCCAGTGCCTTACGGCTCAATTTAATAGTTCCCATGAAGGAATTATATTCTAAGGATTGTTAATGCGTTATTTCCCCGCCGAATTTGAACCCCAAAGTTTTGTCCAGCTCATTTTTCCCCATCCGCAAAGCGATTGGGCTCCTTATCTCGAAGAAGCAAGAGGGTGTTTCGTCAACATAGCCAATGCCATTGCCCGTTATCAACCTTGCCTTATCATCTGTGATGATGTCGAACGTGTCCAAACTTATTTTAAAAGCCATGAAAATATAATTTTTATCCCCTACCAAAGTGACGATACCTGGGCACGCGACTGCAGTGCTTTAAGTGTTATCGACGAGACGGAGGAGGAACCGCTGCTTCTTGATTTCACATTCACCGGATGGGGGGGAAAATTTGATGCTTCATGCGACAATGCCATGAGCTCCTCTATTTCTCATCTCTACGGCGCCCCAATGAAAAAGATTGATCTTATTTTAGAAGGAGGCGGTATTGAAACCAATGCTAACGGCTCATTGCTCACCACCGCTGAGTGTCTTCTTAATCCTAACCGTAATCCCCATCTAACAAAAACTCAAACGGAAAATATTCTCAAAAAAGAGTTTGGAGTAGAACAGATTCTTTGGCTAAATCACGGTTATTTAGCGGGGGATGATACCGATAGTCATATCGATACCTTAGCCCGTTTCATCGATACGGACACAATCTTGTATGTCAAATGCGAGGATAAGAATGATGAGCATTATGAAGCACTCAAAAAGATGGAAGAAGAGTTAAGAACATTCCGTGATATCGAGGGGGAACCGTTTCATCTGATTCCCCTCCCGATGTGCCAGTCGCATTACTACAATGATGAGCGGCTTCCTGCAACGTATGCCAATTTTTTAATTATTAATGATGCCGTCTTACTTCCCATCTATAATGATCCACACGATAATGAAGCGATCGAAATTTGCAAGAAAGCCTTTAGAGGACGTGACATCATCCCTATCGACTGTTCCGTCCTTATTCGTCAGCATGGTTCGCTTCACTGCGTTACGATGCAGTTTCCCGAAGATGTATCCTTACGAGTGGAATAAAATACTGAATCCCGTATAAAGAAAATAGCCTGATCCCGCCAATAATAACAGTGTTAAAAGTATTTGTTTCATATTCAATTTCATGCTTAAAAGTATAACTACTTAACACTAATGTAACACTTCTCTCCTACAATTCTTCATATTTTCTTAAGGATATGAAGAATGAAACGATTAACGCTCCTCTCTTTGGCTGCCGTTGCTGCGCTCGCCACAGAATCTGTCACGATTCAAAAAATAACCGTTGAAGCATCAGCCCCTAAAGCTGATGGTAAAAGCATCATTGCCGATGAGATCGTCAAATTCTCTCGCCAATCCGATTTGGGAGAAATGCTCTCAGGTTCACTTCCAGAAATCACTCATGTCCGTACTACAGCTATCGGGAATGACATCGTATTGCGCGGTTTCAAAAAAGATAATATTAATGTGACTATCGATGATGCTAAGGTGTGCGGCGCGTGCCCAAACCGTATGGATCCACCGGCCATGCACGTCTCATCCAGCCAAATTTGAAGTGTAGAAGTGCAAGAAGGACCGTTTGATGTAACACAGTTCGGTAGTCTCGGGGGAGCAATCAACGTCGTAACCAAAGATCCGTCAAAAGGCCTGCGCGGTGAAGTCTCCGCAACTCTCGGAAGCTATGATTACCGAAAACTCTCCACCACAGTTGAGGGGGGTAATGATGCGGTTCAAGCTCTTGTCGGATATAGCCATGAAACCAGCGGCCAATATAAAGACGGTGATGGCAAAACGATGACTGAGCAAGCCGATAGTGCGAGCACTGCCGGTCAACGTTATGCAACTGGACATAAAGAAGATGATGCCTACACGCGTCAAAACTTTTGGACAAAAATTGTCGGTAATATCGGAAGTAACCAAAAATTGACCCTCAATTATTTTGGCGATCGTGCCGATGATGTTCTCTATCCACGTTATCCGATGGATGCACTCATCGATGATACCGATATGTTCAAAGCTAAATATCAAATTTTTGATTTAGGTGCTTTCTCAGAAGAATTCCTCATTGAGGCATACCATTCAAAGGTAAAACATGAAATGGGAACCGACTTTAGAGCATCCGCTACAAGTGCGGCAGCCACAATGGTTTCACCGGTCGATGCAACGATTCAAGGAGTTCGTATCGAAAATACGGCATCTGTCGATGAAACCAAACTAACTCTCGGTATTGACCTCTCCAAACGTAACTGGAATGGAACCAGAGGGTCACGCCTAAACCCGTATGCTACTATTCAAATTCCCGATGCTGATACCGATAATATCGGTTTGTATGCAAAAGCAGCTCAAACCTTCGGTTCAATTGATCTAAGCGGTGGATTACGTTACGACGATACCAGTATCGATGCGGATCAAAATTTAAGCGCAAGTGCCCTAGATCGTGACTACAATAATCTCAGTGCAAATATCTTAGGACGTTATCACTACAGCAATCACGGAAACTTTTTCATCGGGTTAGGACAATCATCTCGTGTTCCTGATGCCAGAGAGCTCTATTTTGCAGGGGGAATTGGTAATACAAATCTCAATGAAACCGTTAATCGTGAAATAGATATGGGGGTTGAACATACTTTAGGGAACCTGCATCTCAAAGCTACTGTATTTTACAGTGATTTAAAAGATTATATTTATGCCTATAAAACCGGCACAGGGACGAATACATCCTATGCAAACATCGATGCACGTGTTATCGGTGGAGATATCACGGCTAATTATCTTTTGAATAATGAATGGTCTCTTCAATCCGGTATTGCCTGCCAAAAAGGGACTAAAAAAGATACTTCCACGCTTGATGCTGTGAGTACTTCAGAACAAACAGATAAAGATTTAGCGGATATCCCACCGCTTAAAGGGCGAGTTGCCTTGGTATTTGATAATTCAAAAAATTACGCTGAAGCTGAATGGATCGCCGCTAAATCTCAAACCTATGATCAAGATAATGGGGAACAGGCAATCGGCGGATACGGTATTCTCAACCTCAAATATGGGACTGAATTGGGAAGTGGCTTCTCACTAACGGCAGGAGTCAATAACTTCTTTGACCGTACTTATGCAGTCAGCAATAGCTATATCGGGCTAACCACCTTAATGGAAGGGGCTCAACCTCTCGTTCTTAACGAACCGGGACGTAACTTCTATACAACCCTTAGTTATAAATTCTAACCTTTTCCCTTTTGGGAAAATTACTTTCTATTTTCCAAAAACCATCCAAAGCCGAACATCAATCCCGGTGTTTTCGCCTTGGTCTCATCCATCGAAAATACTTTAGCGTCGTTCACGGGAATCTCAACGACTTCTATCATCTCAACACCTATGCCACCGCCGTTATTAACCCGCATAGATTCATTCACACGTGCGTAGTAAAGTGTCTGTACCGATCCTGCAAAGCCAACTGCCGTATAAAATGATGTGAGACGCTCTATGTGCTTTAAGGGAACATCGTATCCACACTCTTCTAGAATCTCTTCGTATGCAATTTCTACAAGACTTATATCTTTGTCCACAATACCGGCACACAACTCATACGTATAGCCATCATTATTTTTAAGGTATACGGGAGGCCTAAACTGTCGAACGACAATCAGTGTCTCATGCTCTTCATGGTACAAAAGGATAGATACACTGTCGTGTACTTCGACCATATCCCAACTTTTTTTTATCCCCTCTTGCACATAGTTCATCCGCTTGGGTCTAATATATTC
The DNA here is from genome assembly GCA_024637215.1 of Sulfuricurvum sp. Taxonomy (GTDB): domain Bacteria; phylum Campylobacterota; class Campylobacteria; order Campylobacterales; family Sulfurimonadaceae; genus Sulfuricurvum. The sequence goes on along the minus strand of JAGXFM010000018.1, from coordinate 6,365 downwards.
GGAAACATCACAGGAAACAATTTTTATATCAGAAATCAAAGAAGTCTCCTAAAACGGTTTGGGTTTAAAGGTTTCACTATCGACATAGTAGGTTTCATGAAAGTCGAAATACGGTTTTCGAACTGGTTTATCCTTCAGCGCTTTTTTAAATATTCTGTCCATTTTATCCCGAATAGCAATAAACGCTCTACGCTCTTTACCCGTGAACCCTTCCGTTTTTTTCTTCATAACACTCAACGGATCAATCGCACTGCTTCCCCGATACATCCCAAAATGCAAATGTGGCCCAGAGGATAATCCAGTATTTCCAACATATCCGATCATTTCACCTTGCTTCACTTTTATACCGGAACGAACCCCTTTTTTAAACGATTTTTGGTGCGCATAAAGACTCGTCAAACCATTATTGTGACGTATTTTAATGGTCTTTCCATAGCCCGGTGAATAGCCGACAAAACTCACACGCCCCTCTCCTGTTGAGAGGATCGGTGTCCCCGGACGAGCTCCGAAATCAACGCCCAAATGGGCTCGATAACGATGTAATACAGGATGATAACGGCTTTTTGTAAAACGAGAAGTTATACGAGGGTTACGAATTGGAAGTTTGAAGAGGAATTTTTCATACTGTCCCCCCTTCTCATCATAAAAACGTCCGTCAGTATGGCGATAAACCCGCACCCGTTTTCCGTTAATTTCCACCATGGCGCCATGCACTTCAGGCATTGAAAACGGTTTACCTAAACGGTATTTTTGGGTGTATACCATAATGATCGGATCACCTTTTTTTAGCCCTTTACGAAAATTAACTTTTCCTTTGAACATTTTTACAAAAATAGAGGCTAAGTTTTTCGATCCAGTTGTTTTTAAAATATCATCATAAGGGATTGTCTGAATCGGGACATAAAGGGTTTCCGTAAACTCCTCACTGATGATCGGAATTACTTTCGTTTCATAACGCTTTTTAGGGGTGAGATAGATATGCAACTGCAATTCATCATTAACCGGAATCAAAATTTGATGGATAAAGTTTTTATTATCAACAACCATTTTGCACTTGGCGCTGAAGGGAATATCTTCGGTAAGTTTTTGATCCTCTTTATCGAGATTGTAATAAACATGTAAAGGAAGCTTTTTTCGCTCTAAAAAGGTGAGAAAACTTTCACCGTCTTTCCATTTAAAGGATTTAACAGTACCGCCAAAAAGGAGAAGGGGCAATAACAGCAATACAAAAAAACGACCCATTCCTATCCTTGACCAAAATACACATTACCAGAGCGAAAAAGAATTAAATGATAGCAAAAATTCCATTTACAAAGAGGTGTTTGGCTATAATAATCTCTACTTACTTTACCAAAAGGTTACCATGATGCGCATCTGGCTTATTACTCTTATCGCTTGTAGCGGCTTAAACGCTTCTTCTATCACCGCACCTCTCCTCGAAGTTGAGGGGGAGCGTGCAACAATCGTTGCCGAGAACTTGCGTGAAGGGATGAGCGGCTTTATTGTTCGGAAATTCGATGCTACCCATAGCACGATTATCGCTAACGCACGCGTTGAAAAGACAAATCCGTCCAACAACCGTGCTATCGTACAAATTAGTGAATATAACGGTTTACGTCAAGATGCACTTCCAAATGGTAACTGGACACCAAGAACATCCGATATGGCAGTGTTAGCATATGATTATGAGCGTGCCCTGTTGATCGCTCCGAATGATGATACCTATGATGCCGTCGCTAAAAGTATCTCCGGTGTTGAATGGATTCATCCTGATAACTATGCAACTTTTCTCTCCTATGAAGGGCATCAAACTCCTTTAGTCGATGATTTCAAACGCTACTGCACCGCAAATTCAGTCGGATTGCTCTATATTCAAAGTGCAAACCACCTCTTTACCCTTGATTGTAAAAGTTTTACCGTGCTCCAAAACACCCCATTTGCCAAGGTCTCAGAGAAAGAGCAAACCCCTTTCTATACCCGTATTCCGACTATTCGCGCGGCGTGGTGGGGGGAAGGAAGTTCAAGTCTAGACAGCTATGAGCCTTACTACCTTGAAGAAATCGCTTTAAACAATTCAAAAAACAAAGAACTATATGAGCTCTACAAAGCAAAATTTAGCGATAAAAGCGCACTATTACGTAATTTTGATCTGAAGGAATAACGATGCTCGCATCCGGTGCCATCGATTTTTTTACCAACTTACTCGGCCAAGAAAACGTTTACAGCGATAAAGCTCATCTCATTGCCTACAGTTATGACGCAACACGCGAACGGTTTGAGCCTGACGCGGTACTTTTTCCACGTCATGAGAGCGATGTCAGCGATATCCTTAAATACTGCAATGAGCACTTAATCGTTATCGTCCCTCGCGGTGCGGGAAGCGGCTTTACTGGAGGGGCTCTCCCCTCCTCTGGCGGAATCGTCTTAGCATTTGAAAAACATATGAATAAAATCCTCGAAATCGATATGCAAAATATGGTCGCTATCGTCCAACCGGGTGTCGTCAATATGGAACTCCAACGTGCGGTTGAGGAAGTTGGCCTTTTCTATCCACCCGATCCGGCAAGCCAAGAATATTCGACTATCGGCGGTAATGTTAACGAAAATGCCGGTGGTATGCGGGCAGCCAAATACGGCATTACCAAAGACTACGTTATGGCAATGCGTGCGGTACTCCCTAACGGTGATATTATCAAAGCGGGCAAACGGACGATTAAAGACGTTGCGGGCTATAACATCACAGGGATTTTGATTGCTTCTGAGGGGACATTGGCCGTTACGACCGAAGTAACCCTCAAACTCCTCTCTAAGCCAAAAATGACCAAAACGGCAATGGGTATTTTCCCAACCGTTCATACAGCGATGGAAGCGGTCTATAAAACGATGGCGAGCGGTGTTACTCCCGTAGCTATGGAGTTCCTCGATAACCTCACCATCCGCTCCGTTGAGCAGGTCTATCACAAAGGGCTCCCCACTGAAGCGGGTGCCATTTTGGTTACCGATGTGGACGGGAATCTCGAAGAAGATCTCGATTTTCAACTCTCAATTATCCAAAAAGTCTTTCAAGAAAACGGATGTAGCGAATTTAAAATCGCAAAAGATAAACAAGAAGCAAGTGACCTCTGGTTTGCCCGCCGCAATGCGAGCCAATCACTCTCCGTGTATGGTAGTAAAAAGATCAATGAAGATGTTACCGTTCCCCGCTCCGCTCTCCCTGAACTCCTTGAAAAATTTGATGCGATTGCTAAAAAATACAACATCAATATCCCATGTTTCGGTCACACCGGAGATGGCAATGTCCATACCAATGTCATGGTAGACGGTAAAGATCCGGAACAGGTCAAAATCGGCTATGAAGCAATTCGCGAAGTGTTTCAGGCCACTATCGATCTGGGTGGAACCCTCAGCGGTGAACATGGTATCGGACTCGCGAAAGCTCCTTATATGTCAATGGCCTTTACCCCTGAAGAGATGGCACTGTTTCAATCCATAAAACGTGCATTTGATCCCAACAACATTCTCAACCCTTCCAAAATGGGTCTTGAATAAGTGATAAATCTAAAAGCATCCTTTCGACATATTCGCCTTTTTTTCTTGATGCTGTTTGATCGAGAAATCACGGTGTATGCCTCGAGCCTGAGCTTTTATACCATTTTTACCGTTGTACCTCTTTTGATTATCTCCCTTAGCCTCATCGCAAACGTTCCGGTATTTGAAGAGCAATACGCCAAAATTCAAATCTTTATTTTCGAGAATATTATGCCGGTACAAACCGCCGCTATTGCCGGTTACTTGGAATCATTTTTTCAAAATTCGGTACAACTGGGAGTAATCGGTTTTAGTACAATGCTCGTCTCATCTCTCCTCTTTTTTCAAAACTTTGAACATATCGTCGGGAAGATTTTCAAAACCTCCAAACGTGGGATCTGGGATGCCGTCACTACCTATTGGACTCTGATCAGCCTTACCCCGATAATGATTATCGCCTCTATGAGTTTAAGAGCTTATTTGGAGGCTAATGTCAGCGGATTTGTACTCGAAGCCCTATATATTTTCCCTTTCTTATTGTTATGGGGAATCTTTTTCCTCATCTACAAGATTGCAGTGAATGCAGATGTCTCTTCAAAAGCTGCCGCTATCAGTTCATTTATCGTTGCTATTGTATGGGAATTGGCGAAAAACAGCTTTATCCAATACGTCTTTTATAACAAAACATATGCCACCATGTACGGTTCTTTCTCCGCTCTTATCTTCTTCTTTTTATGGATTTACGTGTCTTGGATCATTGTCATCTACGGGATGAAGCTATGCTATCTGATAAATCGCGCTGCCCAACGTAGCGAGACCCAAAATACCTAAAACCCAAAAAGCCTCTTTCCGCCACATCGCCCCCAACGCCAGTGCAACACTAAGTATCCCTACCCACATAGGGATCATTACTCTATTACTGTCTCCTGATTCAAACATTTGGAGCAGATACGGATCAAACCAATCTCCCCACGATGTGAGATGCAATACTAATACAGCAGGATAATAGAGATTAAAAAGCAATGCGAGAGGGATTGAGCCGATATGCCACCACCCGAATGTCCCGAAAATAGAGAGTGATATCGGTAAAAGTACTAAATAACACCAGATATGAAGGGCTAGAAATATTTGCCAAGGCTTCCAATACTCATAATAACGGATAAAAATAAAGATGGAGAGAACTCCGAAGGAGGAGAACCAAAATCCTAGCGAGAAAAAAAGTTTCGGAAAAAAGGCAAGTAGGACACCGACCGTAATGGAGAGTGTTTGCAGTGAGACAATTTTGATCCCCCGATCATAAAGCCAATATCCAATCGCAATCATCCCAAATGCCCTTACCATAGGGGGAATAAACTCCAATGCCCACAAATATAAAAAAAGTATCCCCACAACCATAAAAAAAAGATCTCGATTGCCGTGGCGGTAGGGGAAATAACGGTTTTGTAACCACCGATACGGAGAGCGGAGAAGAAAATAAGCGATCAATGAAATAATTCCGTAGTGATAGCCGCTGATCGAGAGGATATGGCTGAGACCCATCGCCCCTACAAGGGATTGAAACTCCTGCGACATCGGGGTAGCTACAAACAATGCGCCATAAAGCTCCCGCATCCATTGATCTTCATGGAGTGATGCAATACGACGGTACCACTGCTCTTTAAGACTAAGCTGTGGATAGACTTCGGTAATGACTCCGCGCGTACGGAATCCTTTAAGATAATCTAAAAAAGTGACTTTGGCAACCTGAAGCTCTACCAACACTTCACGCCCTCGTAAATCACGCAGATAGGGGCTCAACGCAACTCGAACACTAGCGCCATTTTCGAGCCGAAGCTTCATAGAAGTCTTAGGCACATCGCCGATTAACCGCACTTCCTGATCGATCACTTCCGCCCGTATCAGTGGATCATCAAAAGTTTTGAGTTGGGCAAATTGATAGTATTCATACGAAAGGGAGAGGGAGGCGATAAAAAGGAGAAAGAGAAAAAAGAGGGAGCCGCTTTTGAGATCGAAAAGATCGACCCGCTCTAATTTAGACATCAGATAATCGGCATTGAAACATTCGGGGCGCTCTCATCGTCTAGATTCATCGTCGCACTTTTCATATCGATACTCTCATAGACGATCTGTGCCATACCGAAGGTCGGTTTATCGACGAAACGGGTAAATTTCTTCTGGAACATCAGTTTGACATGCCCCGTAGGACCGTTACGCTGTTTACCGATAATAATCTCGGCTTCCTCTTCCTCTTTTTCGACGTATTTGGAGATAAACTCTTTTCCCGCGCTTATCGCCTCTTTCTCCCGCTCTTTCTCCTCTTTATAGAGATAGACATCGTTGCGATAGACGAATAGGATGATATCGGCATCCTGCTCGATCGAACCCGATTCACGGATATCGCTGAGCATCGGACGCTTATCGGAGCGTGATTCGAGGCCACGATTGAGCTGAGAGAGGGCGACGATAGGTATTCCCAGTTCACGCGCCAACATTTTAAGCCCGCGTGAAATCTCACTAACCTCTAAGTGGCGATCTTTTCCCCCCGTACCGTTCATGATTTGGAGGTAGTCGATGACCGCTACTTCGATCTCAGGATGACGGGATTTGAGTTTACGGAGTTTGGAGCGGAGCTGATGGATATTGATGGAGCCGTGATCGTCGACAAAAAGCTTGGAATGACGCATCTTATCCACCGCATCATTTAGCTGTTTGTACTCCTGAGGGTTCATATCCCCGACACGAAGACGCTGAAGCTGGATCGAAGTTTGAACACTCAAAAGACGCAACATGAGTTGCTCTGCCGGCATCTCTAACGAGAAAAAAGCAACCCCCTTCCC
>JAGXFM010000017.1 GCA_024637215.1 Sulfuricurvum sp. | reverse complement strand
GTTATCTATTTTACTTTTTGGTGACTAGGTTTCCCCAGCCAAAGTAAATAGACGGTTGTTGTATTGTGTTGACATAAGGTCAACGTCTCGAAGCATAGCCCCAAACCGTTTAACCTACTTAGTTTTCAATGATCGCAAACTCAAACTCAATACCTTAACTCAAGGCTCATCAGCGTTTGTGGACGGGAATTATAGGGGAAATCATCAAAGAAGTCAAGAGCAATAAAGCTAAATAGTGGGGAAACGACCAAAATATTTTCACAAAGTATCGAACCGTATCCTATTAATATAGATTTCACCAAAAAGTTTCGCTTAAAAGGGGCGATTGAGCGATACGCTATAATGCGCTTATTAATTTAGTAAGGTGTTATTATGAGTATTGAACAAACATTACAAGAACGAAGCGGAAATATCTGTGAATTATGCGGAGCATCCGAAGGGTTGAGTATTTACGAAGTCTCTCCGAGCGATGCCTCTGCCGATCAATCGATCTACATTTGCGAAACCTGCAAAAGCCAAATTACCAATCCTCAAAACCTCGATTCGGATCACTGGCGCTGTCTCTCAGATAGTATGTGGAGCCAAACTCCCGCCGTACAAGTGATGGCGTATCGCCTTCTATCGGCGTTAGGAGATCAAGATCAGCTCGATATGATGTATCTCGAAGACGACGTAAAATCATGGGCGCAAGCGGGAATGCTTAACACCGCGGCTAACGATGACGGCGGAGCGGTTGTCCAACGCGACAGCAACGGCACTATTCTCGCCGAGGGGGATACCGTAACCCTTATCAAAGATTTAGAAGTCAAAGGGGCGGGATTCACCGCCAAACGGGGAACCATCGTTAAAAATATCCGTCTTACCGATGATTCACGCTACATTGAGGGAAAAATAAACGGCAGTACGATCGTTCTCGTCGCCGCGTTTATGAAAAAAGCATAATTACTCTCCGAGGCGATCCAAATCGCCTCACCTAAAACCTACTTCGACCCCTCTAACTGCATTGCCAACTGCGAATAAATACGCGCTTTTACAATATTAAACCGATGTGATTTCCCGCTCATTTCCAGTGATCCTATTTTTTGACTGAGTTGCCCCATACGTGCGTTAATCGAATTTCGGCTCTGAATTACGGTAGAGGTATCCTCCCCTTCAGGCTTTGAAAATCCGACAAAGTTCTTTGCGTTATTGACATACCCGTTGGTTCTCTCTAGCGCATCGGCGATGGCTTGTGTCGTTGCCGCCATCATCTGTGTGGAAGCAGAGATCTCTTTTAATCCGTTTTCAAGGTCTTGGGCATCATCCATCAACTTCGTATCGGCGTATAGGGCTAATTTCGCGATTTCAGATCCCTTGGCCGTCGAACGGTTCAGTTTGTCAAAGTTCGCTAAAAAATACTCCGAGCTATTTTTGTATCGGTTTAAGGCACTCGCGGCACCGCCGAGGTTGAGGAGCGTTTTGGAAATCAGTTTCGTAGTGTTAGACACTTCCCCCGCATACGGAATCGGTAAAAATCGTACCACATTGCTGATGTAGACACTCGATTTGATCATATCGGCGTAGTTATCAACCGTCCCTTTCATCGTATTGATAAACATTTCGAAGCTCTCAATATTTTTTTTATCCTCGCGCAGCAGACGTGCGACCCGTTCAAGATGATCATACCCGTAGGCGTTGAGCTGTGCGGCATTGATACACGGTTTCGGAGGGATTATGGCAGGTTGTTGTATTTCCGGCTGTGGCGCACAGCCTCCCAACATTAATACTACACTTACTAAGGCTATGACTCGTTTCATTCCAATTCTCTTTTACGGATAAATAGTGTAGTTGACATAGTATTCAAGATTTTAAAAATTGCACTTAAAAGGAGAAAAGGATTAGAAAAGAGATTCAAACAAACATGAAATCTTTTTTATAGAGAATATGGGCACTTGTTTGTTTGAAGAGTTCCATTTTCTCCAGAACGTCTATCAGGGGAAGTTTACTCATGGCACTGATCTCTTGGCACAATGCTATTTCATAATTACTCATTCTGGCGCGATACGCAACAATCATATGTTTGGTCGTAAGCTGTCTCAAGCGACTAATTACCGTTTTATTGACTTGTAATTCATTAGCATTGTTTAACATTTTGCAACCTTAAAAATGAATTTGAACCCATTGTAACACTTTAAAACTTCTGTGTCAATATATTCAAAAATATTATACTGCTTGGGTAGAAGCAACTTTTAAATAGTAAAGGAAAATAATTACGGGGAAGCTACAGAATAAAAATATAGTGAGAGAAGTTTTAGTATAGATGAGAATTAAATACTAAACATAAAGCTTTTAAGCGGTTCATAGTTGCCTTGATCCGCTTCTTTTAATGACGCGATATAAGCAGATCGAGCATCACTCACTTCGGTAATATTCCCACCCCATGAAAGAGCTTGATACCCCATCTTTAAAAGCCATAAATCAGTAGCAAGCCGCGCCCATCGACCGTTTCCATTTGGAAAGGGATGAATTTTTACTAATGTATGATGAAGACGTACCGCCGTATCACGGTAATCCCATTCGCTCTCCCAATATTTGAGATCATCTTGGAGCTGATACAAACGTTGATGAATAATATTGGCTTCAATACCAATAGAGGTTTGCGTAGTACGAAATTCTCCTGCCCAACTCCAAACATCCCCGAACATCTCTTTATGGAGTTTACGGAAAAAACTCAAATCAAACGTTACTTTTTTGAGAGCCGACGGGTTAAGAGTGTATTTAACATACGCTTTGAGAATATTTTGCGCTTCGGCATCATCCAGTTCGGCACGAGTCGTAATCTTTTTGAGCTTTAGCCCTGATATATCATCGAGGGGAGTTTCCCCCTCTTTGTCAAACGTAATCATGCCCAAACTTGTGATTTTGGCATTTTAGAGATCATTGCTTTGGCTTGGGAAAACATTTTGTTTTGCGCTTCGCTTCTCGGAGATTGGTTTTCGAGGGCAGAAGTTTGAATCACTCGGTTCACAATCTCATGCGCTTTTTTCTCTATCTGTGCTTGATAAAGTGCTTTTGCCGATTGTTTTGGTTTAATAGCGATCTCACATCCCAAAGCCACCGCTATTTTATCGAGCGTATCGAGTGATATATCATGCCCTGAAAATGCACGCTTTACAGTAGCGATCCCTAATCCTGAACGAGTAGCGATAGCCTCATAAGGGATAGATAGAGCCTCTTTTTGTTTTTTGAGTTCGGATAGGATTAATGATTTAAACATATTGGCTTCTTTTAGTATCATATTTGATACTTTTTATTTTACTAAATGTATCATAAGTGATACTTTTTGTCAAGACAAACACAACTATAACAGTCATCATTAAGTAAAAAAGTAGCCTGTCCCCTTTAATTCGTATATATATTTTTATATAAAATAATTTTTACTTAATTATCAATCAACATTTTAACCTTTTTCAATTTCAATATTGAATTAATCTTTAAAATTCTTTCAGATAGATTTCTGTCTTCAGTTATAGCAGTTTGGTAAATATAACCAAGATCAACTGGATCAATCCACGACGTATTAGCATAGGAATAAGCATCATTATCTATCTTCACATAATCAATATTAGATTTTTTTATTATATAAATTCTATCGTTAAGATCACGAATATACTCTTTAAAATCTAATAGTTTGAGAGATAAAGCAGTATCATTAATGTCTACTCTTTCAAATTCATTTGCTTCATTAGATTTCCAAATATCATAAGAATCATCTTTCATAAAGTATTGCTTAATCCAATAGTCACCTTGATGAAGAATTATAGGATAAAACACATCTTCAGATTGACTATTTTTTATCTTGCCTTTTCTTCCACCAGAATAATACTCTCGCACTATGTAATCATCACCTATGCTGCTAAGCACAAAAAAGTTTGCAAATGTTATATTTTTATCGTTATATTTAAATGGATTTGCTTGTTCTATAAATTCTTTTTTAAAATGTATTTCGGCTTTATAATATCCTATTTTCATTTTTTCAAATGGCATTGTAATGATCGGATTATCAATTTTAAAAAGTGCTAAAACAATAGAAACTGCTATTAAAAATCCTATTGAAAATATAGCAATGCCATTATATGAATATTTGCCAACTAACACAAAATAATACAACATTACAAGTACTAAAAAAAATGGAAAAATTACAGTATGTGATTGATCATACAATATATTCATTGTCATTAATGTAATGAAACTGTACATAAAATATATGAAGAACAGAGCAGAATATTCATAATCTACATTTTTACCATATACTTTATACAATATATAAACAAAAATTACTGGTAGAAATGTCATTCCAAACAATGTATATTTTATGTTATCCTCTAGTATAAAAAAATACAAAATTAATGGTACAAGCGCAATGTATGACATGCTTAGTCGCATAGCAAATGCTGATTTTATATTTGTATTTTCAATGATTTGTTTCAATAATAGAGTTGGTAATAATAATAGAATTATTAAGATGCTTGTAATAAGTGCCCATATAACAATAAACACTAAATACCCTGTTACATCCCCTATGGATGTAAATGAAGGCATTACACCAACATAAAAGGAAAAATAAGCCCAAGATATAACTATTCCAATGAATAATGATATTTTAAACACAGACTCAGAAATATCTTTGATTTTATCTGTAATCGAATGATTTCTTTGATTTCCAGAATAACTTTCTCTTTTCTTATTTATATAATAATTTTTAGGTTTTAGCACATAATTTCCTATTAAACTCAACTACAATTTACCAAAAATTATACAATAAAAAAAAATGTATAAAAAATAGGGGTCAGGTATTCATTCTTCACTTTATAGTTAAGTGATGGCTAAAGGGGACAAGCTACTTTTTAAAATAGGGGGCATGTATTCAACTTCATTTTTGCTTGATTATTATATAGGGAAAGAATTTGAAGTTTTGGTGGAGGCGTCCGGGATTGAACCGGAGTCCTAAACCAAGATTGTAAAGGCGTCTACATGCTTAGTAACGTTGTTTGTTTTTCAGATGACTATCACACAACGTGCAAAGCTACATCATCCAATTCTCTAAATTCATTCAAGTCCGAGACACTCCAAGAATATAGCTATCACAGGGGTTATACGCCAAGCCCTTCCAGTTATAGCATAGGAAGGTAGCGCAGTCCTAAATTAAATTAAACTTACGCTACAGCGTAAGCAGGACGGTAATTAGTGTTGTTTGCGTTTAAGCAAGTGTGAGCCGTATAACGGAGCTGCTCAGTCCGGCGATGCAACCTAAACCTTCTTGATCCAGTCGAAGCCATGTCGCCCCCACAGTAGATAACCGAAGTTAGAATCGTATTATATATCTCTATTCGTTAATAAGAGATTTGATGTTGCGGGTTATCTCACAACATTTAGCTATTTTTTGGGTGTTGTTTAGCGTCTTGTCCAAAAGGAGATTGACGATTGCGGAACCGACGATAACACCGTCTGCCCCTTGTACTTTTTCACGGGCGGTTTTCTCGTTAACCCCGAAACCGACATAGACCGGCGTCTGCGTGTGGCGTTTAATCAGCTCTAAGGTCGGAGCCAAATCTTCCGCTTTTCCGCTTCCCGTGATCCCCGCATAGGCGACGAGGTAGATAAACTTGCGGGCTTCGGCGGTGATCGTAGCGATGCGGGCTTCTCCATCGGTCGGGGCGACGAAGGTGATGTTGGCTAATCCACGTGCTTCAAAAAGGTTATGATAATTTTTTGCCTCTTCGTACGGAACGTCAGGGATAATAAGACCGTTCACCCCGACACTCTTTGCCTGATCCAGTAACGCTTCCATGCCGTATTGGTAAAACGGATTAAAATAACCCATCCATAAAGTATCGATTTTAGGGGCAATACGCGCGGAGATATCAAAAATATCGGCAAACCGAAATCCCGCCTCAAGCGCATGCTCGTTCGCCGCTTCGATGACAGGACCGTCCGCGACGGGATCGGAAAACGGAACGCCGAGTTCTAACGTGTCGACACCGTTTTCGCCGAGTGCCAATGCTAAATCAACGGTAAAATTTTTATCGGGATAACCTGCGGTAATGTATGCTACGAGTTGCTTCACTCTTTCTCCATATCGGGTAAAATTAATAGGGAAAAATGGACTTTTGAGAGTTCGTTGTCCATTTTAAAATCTTCTTGCCACTGCATAAACATGTCAGCGACACTTATTAACCAGGTAACTGTCTCTTCATTGACGACTTTATCACGTGTGCGCAATTGCTCCAGTGCTTCTTCCACAAAAGTGGACAAGCGCGTCATAGGCTCAATCTGCAAATATCCTGAAGCCGATTTTATATTATGAAAAATTCGAAACAGCTCTTCAATGCTTCGATGATAATGCTCTTCATTACCCAAGTTGATGACTAAACCTTCCATGATTTCCGTCATCATTGCGTAATGGTCTAAAAATTCGTCAATGATTTCAAAGTCGAAATTAGCTTCAAGAACGCTTCGTATGCCCATAATGATGTTCTCCTGTGATAGTAAATTATAACCATCTTTTGATTAATCTCCCCTCTTAATTGCCATAAAATAGATACCCGAAACAAATTTTGGGTAAACTATCTACTTTAAATAACTATGGGATATTTATAGTATGAAAAAACTCACTATCGGCTCCATTCAAAAACGAAAAGGTGCACTTCCTTTAGTGATGCTCACCGCGTATGATGCCCTTTTTGCCCGTATTTTTTCACCGAGCGCCGATATCCTTCTCGTCGGAGACAGTCTCAATATGAGCTTTGGAGGCAACGCTGATACGCTGAGCGCGACGATGGATCAAATGATTTATCATACCCAAGCCGTCTGCAAAGGAGCACCTGAGACTTTTATCATTACCGATATGCCTTTCGGTACCTATACCGATAACGCAACCGCCCTCTCCAATGCCATTCGCGTCTATCGTGAAACTTCTGCCGATGCGGTAAAAATCGAAGGGGGAGCCGATAAAGCTCCGCTCGTACACCATCTCACCTCCAACGGAATCGCCGTGTGCGGTCATATCGGACTCTTACCGCAAGCGGTTCGCGCCGAGGGGGGGTATAAAGTCAAAGGGAGAAATGAACACGAAGCTCTCTCGCTCATCGCAGATGCGCAAGCCATCCAACAAGCCGGCGCTTTTATCCTCGTGATTGAAGGGGTTATTGCGGAAGTAGCCACGCGTGTTGCGCAGAGTGTCTCCATCCCCGTCATCGGGATCGGTGCCGGTAACGGCGTGGACGGGCAAGTGCTTGTGTTCTCCGATATGTTGGGTCTGTATGAGCCGTTTGTCCCTAAATTCGTTAAACAATACATGAACGGGTCAGGATTGGTTAAAGAAGCGCTAGAACAGTACGTCAATGAAGTCCAAACCCGTTCATTCCCCGATGAAAATCATATTTATTAGGAACCTCTAACGTGGAACGCATAGTCGAAATCGAAAAATTTAACGCCGAAGAGATTACGGAAACTTCCCTACGCCCTAGCGCATGGGACGATTACATCGGGCAAGAGCAAATCAAAAAAAATCTGGGCGTTTTTATCGAGGCGAGTTCCAAACGGCACGAAGCACTCGATCATGTCCTCTTTTACGGCCCTCCGGGACTCGGTAAAACAACATTAGCCCTCATCATCGCCAACGAGATGGGAAGCAACATCAAAGTCACTGCCGCCCCGATGATCGAAAAAAGCGGCGATCTCGCGGCAATCCTCACCAACCTCGAAGAAGGCGATATCCTCTTTATCGATGAAATTCACCGACTCTCCCCTGCCGTCGAAGAGATTCTCTACCCTTCGATGGAAGATTTTCGCCTCGACATCATCATCGGAAGCGGCCCTGCCGCGCAAACGGTTAAAATCGATCTCCCCCGCTTTACCCTTATCGGTGCAACTACCCGTGCGGGGATGCTCTCGAACCCTCTACGGGATCGTTTCGGGATGAATTTTCGGATGCAGTTTTATACCCCCGATGAACTGTGCGCTATCATCACCCAAGCCGCAACCAAACTCGGTAAAAATATCGATAAAGAAGCGGCTAAAGAGATTGCCAAACGCTCTCGCGGAACTCCCCGCATCGCTTTGCGACTGCTGAAACGGGTACGCGATTTTGCCGATGTTGCAAATGAATCTACAATTTTGCATGAACGTTCCCGCTATGCCCTCGATCAGCTCGGAATTAATGCCAACGGATTCGATGAGATGGATATCCGTCTGCTCAAACTCCTGATGGAAGCCAAAGGGCGCGCCATGGGTCTAAGTACCATTGCCGCGGCACTCAGCGAAGATGAGGGGACCATCGAAGATGTGCTCGAACCCTATCTCCTCGCGAATGGCTATTTGGAACGAACCGCACGCGGACGACTTGCAACCCTCAAAACACACGAACTGCTGAAATTCGGAACGCCTCCAAACGGACTGTTTGAATAATGTTGTCCATGAAAAAAGAGTACTTTACGCTGACGCTGTTGGCGGTCGTCTCGTACGGAATTTATCGCCTGTATGAACCGTTTTGGATGAGCATCGTCGTCGCTTCGCTTTTGGCCATTTCGACACACCATATTCAAATGGGGTTTTTACATCTTACCCGTAGCCGTTTTTGGGCTTCAACCCTCTCAACCCTCTTACTCGGAGCCCTCTTTTTCGCTCCGCTGGGTTATTTTTTATTCCACCTCTCCGTGATGATGCAAAACCTTGACCCCGCTATCATGAGTACCATGGAAGCAAAACTACGGAGCTGGTTAACCCATTTGCCCCCTGCACTGTCACGACTCGAAGCGAAAATCGAAGCCTCTTTAATCGGATTTGATCCCACTGCTTTGAGTCAGCACATCCTTGCGTACGCCTCGTTGATCGGAGCCTTTACGATGTCGTTTCTCTCCGGCACCCTTTTTATCCTGATCTTTTATTTCATTGCCCACTATTATGGACGGGAAATTTTTGAGTTTTTCAAACGTTCTGCCCATTTTCCGCAACAAGAAAGTACCCTTATTATGTTTGAGATGCGCTCCTCCATGAGTGTCGTTTTTTACTCCATCCTAGCCACCGCCGTATTGGAGGGGGCATTGTTCGGAATTGCCGTAGGGTATATGGGATACAACGGTCTATTATTCGGGATCATGTACGGCTTTGCCTCGCTTATCCCCGTTATCGGCGGGGTGATTATGTGGCTTCCGTTTGCCCTTTTTGAACTCTCGATGGGACATACCCAAAATGCCCTCTTTATTACCCTCTATACTATTATTGTCATTTCAATTATTGCCGATACGTTTGTCAAACCGGTCATTATTAAAATTATCAATCAACGGCTTATTAAACCTCAAGAAAAAATCAATGAACTGATTATCTTCTTCGCTATCATTGCAGGATTGGCCACTTTCGGATTTTGGGGGATGATTATCGGACCGGCCATCACGGTACTGTTTTTAACCTTGATGAAAATCACCGAAGCCCAAAGTGAAGACGAAACCTATTAATCTTGTTAACACTGGATTGATAGTGAATTGACATATATCTTCTATACTGTCAGAGTCTAAATATAACAACACGGAGAAAGCAATGAAAAAGATTCTAAGTATCGCACTGATCCTCGGTGCAACAGCGTTAATGGCATGCCCGATGCAAGGCGGAATGCAAGGTGGAATGTGCGGCAATAAAGGCAGTATGGGCGGTATGATGCAAAAATGCGAATGCGACACCAAAAAACTCCCTCCGATGATGGAAAAATTGGATTTGAACGACAAACAAAAAGATCAAATTACTAAAATCCGTGAAGAGGGAAAAGCATTCCATAACAAACAGCGCGAGAAAATGATGTCCGTCCTCACTTCTGAGCAACGTGCAAAATTAGAAGGGATGCAAATGATGATGGGACAAGGGAACGGTTCAAAAGAGTGCCCGATGAAAGAGGATATGAAGGATACCAAAATGCCTCATGATATGAAACAAATGCAAACGCCTCAAGGTAGTATGGGCTGCAAAAACTGCGAAAAGTAAGTATATATGATTAAAATCCTCCTGATTGAAGACGACCTCGAAATATCGGATCTGCTCACACAGTATTTGAGTCGTTATCAGATGGAGGTGATCAGCTACGCTCATCCCAAAGCGGCATTAAGCTCCTTGGGGATTGAATCGTACGATCTTGTTTTACTCGATTTGACCCTTCCCGATATGGATGGGCTGGATGTGTGCAAAGCGCTTCGTGAACGGAGTGACATCCCTATTATTATCTCCTCGGCTCGGAGTGATTTGGGAGACAAAGTGATCGCACTGGAACTCGGTGCCGATGATTATCTCCCAAAGCCCTATGAGCCGCGTGAACTTGTTGCACGGATACAAAGCCTTCTTCGCCGCATTAACGGTAAAACCATTCAAGCCAGTACTGAAACGTTTCGAGTCGACGAAAACGGTATCTACAAAGAGGGGGAACTCCTCTCTCTTACCCGTGCCGAATTTGAACTTCTTTCGCTCCTTATCAAACACCGCCGACAAATTATATCCCGTGATTTTATCGCCAATAACGTGGAGTCAATCGGATGGGAAAGCAGTGAACGGAGCATCGACGTCCTCATCAGCCGAATCCGCCAAAAAATCGAGCCTAATCCGAAGCACCCTACCCTTATCCGCTCTATCCGCGGAATGGGATACCAGTTCACCCTATGATCTCGCGCCGACATTCCGTTTTTTTTAAACTCCATGCTTTCTTTTTTCTGGCACTCATCGTTCTGATATTGCTTTTTATCTCAGCATTGGCTGAGCAGGAGAGACAAAAGTTTCACCTTCTAACCCATCGTTCCATGGAACTCTCACGGATTATCGATGAGACTAAAGCTCTAACCTGTATGGAAAAAAACAGCGAACTCTCAGAAGCGGGATTCAAAGTCATCGAAACAAAAACCCCTCAGTGTGAAGCAATCATCCTCCCCCCTCCGATGCAGTCTAAACTCCGTTCCCGAAATGTCAAAGTGACCATTTATAAAGATGACAGCGGATTTATCTATGAACTCGCAGAGGGGCATTGTACAATGCTTTATCGCGATATGGCAGAGGGTAAAACCTACTATTTCGTCTGGTTTTTGTTTTTTGCCCTCTTAGGAGGATTGGTCAATATGTATCTTCTGTTGTGGAGTAATCTCAAGCCTCTCAAGCACCTATATGAGCAAATACACCGTTATGGCGATGGGGAAGAGATCCTGTATACTTCAAACAGTGGCAAAGATGAAATAGCTCTGATTTCAAACGCACTCTATGATGCATTGGCAAAACAAAACAAACTCAAAAAATCACGCGAACTTTTTTTGCGTAATATTATGCATGAGCTCAAAACACCTATTACGAAAGGGAAATTGATCGTAGAACTCGAAGAACCGAGTCCAAACCGTACCTTGCTAGCCAAACTTTTTTCACGACTCGAACATTTGATCCGTCAAATGGCTGAAATTGAAAAAATGCACGCCTATTCCCTTGTCAAAAAGTCGCATAATCTCGACACAATGATCCAAATGCTCTCGATAATCTGATGATAGAGAGAGAAAATGTTCATTTGCGCGGATGTGACCAAAATATTACGGTCGATGAGGCACTCTTTACCAGTGCCTTGCAAAATCTTATCGACAATGCGGTGCGACATGCCTCTGCACTCCCGATAGAGATAGCGTGTGAGCATGACCATATCTGTATTCGTAACAGCGGTGAACCGCTAAAACGTCCGGTTGAGGAAGCGTTGCAGGCATTTGTCACGGAACGGGGAGATGGGGGGTTAGGATTGGGGCTTTATATTGCCCAATCGGTTATGGATCTCCATAACTTTACTTTAGAATACCGTTACGAAGAGGAGACTCACGCTTTTTGTATTCGATTACGGGAGCGAAAATAGACCCACATGGCGGCAGAAATCCCTGCCATCGCAAAACTAAGTGCCATCCCAAGCGTCATCCAACTGCCGATCAAATAGCCGATCTGCGCATCGGGAGCACGATAAAATTCGACGAGTCGCCTCCCGATACCGTATAAAAATCCATATAGCAAAATCAACTCACCCTCGTACGCTTTACGGTGACGATACGCATAAATGATGACAAAGACCACAACTCCCTCGACAAACGCTTCGTACAGCTGCGAAGGGTGACGGAGCGTATCATACACATAGATACCCCACGGGACATCGGTAGCACGTCCGACGAGCTCTTGGTTGAGAAAATTTCCGATTCGACCAAACACGTATGCGAGCGGTACCGAAACCGCCACCAAATCCATCAAACGCCCGAACGGTATTCCATGACGACGATGATAGAGGTACGAGCCGATTAAAAAGCCGAAAATTGCGCCGTGAAAACTCATCCCCCGAATCCCGACAAACTGCCCATCGATAAACGGATTAAAAATCTGCCACGGTTGTGTGAGATAATACATCGTATGGGTATCGTAAAAGAGGATATATCCCAAACGCGCCCCCAGTATTACCCCAACCTCGGCATAGATAAAATAATCATCCAACTGATCTTTGGTGATAGCGATCTTATCTTTTTGAACGATCCATTTGGCGATCACGAGGGCACTTAAGAGGGCGAGAACATACATCAGCCCGTACCAATGAACGGGGATCGACACTAGGTTAAAAGCTACGGGATTAAAATGCTCGTATATGTGTTGCCAAAATTCCATTAGAATGTCACTACTTTCCAGTCGCTTTTAAGCGCCTGCGTTAAAAACTCACCCGTATGGGTCGGTTCGATCCCCAGTTCACGAAGCTGTTCGGTAACCCCGTAATCGTCACTGCACACAACGCATGCCGAGGCTTTTACACCGCTATCTATCACTTTGGAAACCATTGCTTGTAACTCCGTGTTTTCAGCCAGTAGCTTCGCCGAAGGGCCCCACACCATCAAATGGGCTTCGTCCCAATAGCCGCGAGGTAAAATGACGCTTCCATAGAGCAATACAAGCTTTTTTGCCACTTCGATCTCTCCGCTGCTCCATACGATTAGGAGTTTATCCATTACCATGACCCTTTTGATGTTGACCCATAATCACGCGCATCACTTCCAAATTTTCGTCCAAACGGTACGCTTTACCGAATCCCATCACGACACTACCGCATTTAGGGGAGAGTTTAAAAAGGTGAAAATCACCCATTTGGGTCAACGACGTAACCAGTTCGGAATCAAAATGGGCTTTGAAACGCTCAATTACGTGAAGAAATAACTCCTCTTCCCGAGCCACTTCTGCTACGGCGGCTTCCAATGTTACCCGCTTACGCGCAAAGGGTTGAACGCATTGCGACTCATCCTCGGTAAAGAGGAGGGAAACTTTCGGATTGCGTAAAAGATTGCACCCGTGTTGCGCAACGGTGCTGATCAGAATGTAAAAATCATTTCCCACTCGTACATAGGGGGCGGTACTCGCATGGGGCTCCCCCTCAGGGGTAAGAGATGCCATGACAAGGGTCTGAAAGGTTTCTAAAAACGACTCAACCTCCATCGTAGTCATTTGCGTAACGCCTCGGCGATCAGTTCAATCGGATTTTTGAACACCACATCCACATTCGCCTCATTCATAGAGTTATTAATCTGCATACGACAGGCACTGCACTCCGCGGTAACCACTTGCGCTCCGCTTTTAGCAATCATGGCGGCTTTGGGTCTTCCTGCGGCTTGAGCAAAATGAAAGTTTTCCGTCTGCATCGTCACCCCGCCGAATCCGCAACAGACATTCGGATCACTCATCTCGGTAATCGTATAGTTTTGGCTCACCAAGGCTCGCGGCTCTTTATAAACCCCCTGCATTTTACGAGCATGGCACGGGTCATGATAGGTGACGCTCAAATCACTGCGCCCTTTGGACGCCAACAGCGTTTTAAGCTCCGTCTTTTGTTCCAGCCACTCCGTTGCCATAAAGATTTTACCTTTGAGTTTTTTGGCACGCTCCAACCATTCGGGCTGATCGTGGAAAAAATGTTCATAATCGATCTTGATCATCGCACTGCAAGTTGCTTCAGGGATAATGATTGCTTCGACCTCGTCGATAAAACTCTCAAAATAGACAATGTTCTTTTTAGCATTATGATCAACCGTCGCGAAATCGCCCGTAAAATAGGCGGGCGCTCCGCAGCAAAGCTGTTTTTTCGGAATAAACGCATCAACATTCAACGCTTCCAAAATCTCTAAAAGTCCTTTGCCGATTTCGGTGTAGTTATAGTTTGCCAAACATCCGATGAAAATCGCCACACGACGCTGTCCGCCGTTGGGGATATTCTCAGGATAACTGTTCATAAACGAAGTTTTCCCCATTGACGGCAAAAGGCGGTCTTTTTTAATGATCGGGAGATTAAAACGCGGCTGCATCGAATTAATCTCGGCTTTGATTTTGAATCCGCACGTTTGAAACACGTATCCGAGTTTAAAAAGGATATCCATCGTCATTCGGTGACGAAGAAGATAAAAAAATGCCTGCTTAAACCATGCGATTCCGTATTTATCCGCGAGATCGGCGCGCACTTGCTCAATCACCATATCGGTCGGCAATGCTTTAGGGCAGACATCGGTACAGTTAGTACACAAAAAACAGCTCTCAAAAATTGCTTTGGCATTATAGTCGAGTTCTAATTGCCCCCGCTGATATGCCCCGAGTAAATCGATAAACCCGCGAGGAGAAGTTACCTCATCGGCATTGACGTTATGGATCGTACAGACCGGAATACACTTCCCGCACTTGATACATGCATCCGAGGTTTCGGTAAAATTAAAGAGTTCGCCTTGTCGTGTCATATTTACACCGTTTTGCTAAAGGCTTTATCAGAGCTAGCATGACGTTTCATATACGCGTCAAACGGCATCGCAATATTTCGGATCAACAGTGTTCCGGTTGCCGAACACTCTATCGACGTAGGACTCATACTCAACAATCCATCCGCTTCAAACGGTCTAAGTGCTTCAATCGCATCGGCGAAATACTCTGCAAATTTCACATCGTAAAGTCCCTCGAATCGTGTGATATCGAGTTTAAAGTTGCTCATAAGTTCCATAATAACGTATTGACGGATACGATCATCTTCATTCAATGCAACACCCCGCTCATGTGGTAATCGTCCTGCATCGATAGCCGCCTCATAACTCTCCATATCTTTGAAGTTTTGGGCATAATAATCAGAGCCTTCCCCGATACTGGTCAAACCGACTCCGATCAGATCGGCTCCCCCTTTGGTCGTGTAGCCTTGGAAATTACGGTGCAACTCCCCTTTTTCGATCGCTTTAAAGAGTTCATCTTCGCTCTTGGCAAAATGATCCATCCCGATCATTCTATACCCCAGTTCTGACATGTGATCGATGGTGTAACGCATAATGGCAAGCTTTTCGCTAGGATGAGGCAACGTTGTCTCATCAATTTTACGCATTGTTTTTTTGAGCCACGGTACATGGGCGTAGTTAAAGACGGCAAAACGATCCGGATCGAGCGAAATAGCCAAATCGAGAGTCTTTTTAAAGGTCTCTAAACTCTGATACGGTAAGCCGTAGATCAAATCGACGTTGACACTTACCATATTGTATTTGCGCGCCAAATCCATCGCCGCTTTGGTGATATCGTAAGGTTGCACACGATGCACCGCCACTTGAACCTTTTCATCGAAATCTTGAATCCCAAAGCTGACACGGTTAAATCCCGCTTCACTCATCACCCGCATTTGCTCCTCATTGATATGGCGGGGATCAATCTCGCAGCTGATTTCGGCTTCAGAGGTAAAGTTTTTAAAATGACTTTTAATCGCGGTGATAATACGGTTCAACTGATCGGCGTCAAAAAACGTCGGTGTCCCTCCGCCGAAATGGAGCTGAATCACGGGGCGATTGACATCAATGTGCTGAGCTAAAATAGCAAGCTCCCGCGTAAGATAATCGATGTAACGCTCTTTTTTATCCTCTTTAGAGGTAAAGACGACGTTACAACCGCAAAAATAACAGGCATTTTTACAAAACGGCAAATGGAAATAGAGGGAGAGTGCTCGTGCGGGATCTTGTGCATGAAGCTTTGCGAGATAACCGTCGTAATCAAAAGCATCACTAAACTCTAAAGCCGTCGGATAGCTCGTATATCTCGGCCCCGGCTTAGAATATTTGGTAAATTTGTCAAAATCAAGCATACGTATCCCTATTAATCCCTGTGAATAACGCGATTATGCCCCGTTTGGGTTGAATAACGGATAAAAAAGAAACATTATTCTCATACCAAAGGAAATTATCACAAAATTTGTACGCTTTATTCCTAGATTTTCTCGACATTGTGATAAAATCTTCGTACTATCACATCAATAATGAGGACGTAGCCCTATGATTAAAGTTCTAGTCGTCGAAGACGATGAAGTAACCGCAATAAATTTAAAAATGTCATTAGAAAAACAAGGCTACGATGTCATTTCACTGGCGGACAATGCCGTTACAGCCCGTAATAAAATCAAAATCTATAATCCCGATATCGCCCTCATCGACATCGGACTGCAAAAAACCATGGACGGCATTGAATTGGCTCAATATATCCGCGATAAAAATCAACTCCCTTTTATCT
Organism: Sulfuricurvum sp.; assembly: GCA_024637215.1. Classification (GTDB taxonomy): domain Bacteria; phylum Campylobacterota; class Campylobacteria; order Campylobacterales; family Sulfurimonadaceae; genus Sulfuricurvum. The sequence continues at coordinate 23,273 of JAGXFM010000017.1, read as the reverse complement.
ATCTTACCGCCCACTCCGATAATGAAATGCTCACCAAAGCCAAAAAAACCGAACCCTACGGATACATTGTCAAACCGTTTGATCCGATCAATCTCCATACCACCATCCAAATGGCACTTTATCGTTTTAAAGAGGAGAAAAAACGCTCCTCTAATATTGATGAACTTAAATCGGATCGTGAAGAGCTTGAAAAACTGGTCTACGCTAAAAAACTCTCTGATAAGCCGATTGTCGAATTTGGCGAGGGGTATCGTCACGATACAGGGTTGGGAGAGACTTTTTATCAAAACCAAAAGATTAAACTGACTAAAAAAGAGAATGCATTTATCCGTCTTCTCGTCGCACAACTCGGAAGTGTCGTCGATTTTGAACAGGCAATCAACTACGTTTGGGAAGCCAAAGGGGCAACCGACAACAGTGTCCGAACTCTCGTATGGAGACTTCGCAGCAAACTCCCTACCGATGTGATTAAAAATGCTTCGGGGGTCGGCTACTATCTCGAAGAGTAGCCATGCTTACGCAAATCGTTTCGTAAACTCACTCCGAAGCACTTCATACGCCTCGATAAAGTCGAACTCTGCCTCTTCTTCTTGCGCAGACTCTTCAATCACATACGCCAGTCGGGAGAGTTCTTCAAAACGGAAATTGGCGCTTGAGCCTTTGATCGCATGGGCAATATGTCTAATCTCTTCGTAGGCTTTATTTTCTATCGCTTGGGAGAGGTCTTGGAGCGAATGTTCCATTTTTTGAGCGTATACCTCTAATAAATACTCTATTTGATCCTCTTCTAGCATCAATGCGCTTTTAAGGTGCTCCCTATCGATATTTCCCCATTTTCGCTCAGTCGATACAGGCACACGTTTTGCCGCTAAAACAATCGGTTTAAAATAACGTTCAAACAGTTGTTCAATCTCTTTTATAACAATCGGTTTGCCTAAGAAAGCATCATATCCGTTTTGAATAGAGCGTTCACGTGATCCTTTGATAACATTCGCGGTCAAAGCGACGATCGGTACGTGCGAAACTCCGCTCTCTCTTTCATACGCCAAAATATTAGCCGTAGCCTCATTGCCGTTCATTTGCGGCATCTGTTCATCCATTAGTACCATATCAAACGTATCGGATTTAAAAAGCTCTAATGCTTCAACTCCGTTTGAAGCAATCGTGTAGCCCAATCCATACTTCTCCAGTATAATTTTAATAAGCTCCTGATTGGCAAGATTATCTTCGGCCACTAACACTTTCCCTACAAATCCGCCTCTCCCTACCGCCGCTTCGGTACTAGGACACTGGAGGGTATCAACCCCTAAAACCTCACTCAAAGCACTCTGAAGCTTTGTACAATAGATCGGGAATGTCAACGGTGTTATCGTCGAAATGGTATCATAGCGATCATCTAGGAAATCAAGGATGGCTACGGAGGGAATTTGATTTTCAATGATGATTTCACGCGCGGCGTCATCCATCGAACTCTCTAAAAAGATAAGAAGATCGCACGACTCTTGCACGTTATCGATCAAGTGAACGTCCAATCCGAAATGGTCCCAATAGCGTTGAAGCGATTCGAGTTTATAGCTTTCACTCGGATCATGCGCAAGAAGTCCGAATCGTATCCCCTTAAACTTCGAAACGTCAAATTTTGAAACTTCAGCGGTACCGCTAGTGAGAACAGGGATCTTTAATGTAAAAGTACTCCCCTCCCCCAGTGTGGATTCCAGTTCAATCATCCCCCCCATATGAACCGCCAACTGCTTGCAAATGGAGAGACCAAGCCCTGTCCCCTCATTGATTTTCATGGTCCCTTCCTGCGCTTGGGAAAAAGCGTCAAAAATCCGTTCTTGATCAACCACTGCAATCCCTGATCCCTGATCACGTACGGAGAGTAAAAGCACCCCCTCATCACATCGCGCTTCAACATGGATAGCCCCTGCATGATGGCTGAACTTGATGGCATTACTCAAAAAATTACCGACGATTTGCTTAATCCGCAATGCATCGGCGGTGATCTCGTAAGGGATAGAGGGATCGATAAAGCTGGTCAGTGTGATACTTTTAGAGTTGGCACCCGGAACAAATAGCTCCATCGTATGCGATATCTCATCATGAATGTTAAACGGCTGCGGATCAACAGTAAATTCACCGCTTCGGAGTTTGCTGAAATCAAGAATATCATTAATAATGTGGAGAAGATTTTCTCCGCTGTTACTGATAATATCGAGATACTGCTGATAACGCGGGTTCGTCGTCTCATCGCGTAAAAGCGATACGAACCCCAAAATAGCATTGAGCGGAGTCCGAATCTCATGAGACATATTGGAGAGAAAATACTCTTTGGCTTTGGAAGCATTAAGTGCTTCTTGCTCTTTTTGGTAGATCGTATCTGTGTAAAGTTTTAAAACACTTGAGAAATTTTGATCGAACAGATAGCTAATCGAAGCAAATACCGACTGATCATTGATCCCTAAGCGATAGGTCTCATTAATAACCGAGCGTTTAAAATGGGTACACAGAACAAAAAGCTCATCCGCTCGAAGTTCTTTATTTTTCAAATAATCAATTAACTCAGCGATTACGGGACAATCTCCGATTGCCATCTGCCCTGAAACAACCCCTATAAAATAGTCAAATACACTTCCCGCATACTGATCTTTAAAAAAAACGATATCGATGGAATGGCGCTCTAAAATCGAGGTACACAACTCATCCGATACCCAATCGTGCAAAATAGAGTTTTTTGCCGCTATCAAAATCTCTTTGGATCGGAATAAATTTGATATATCCGGCAGATGCATAAAGGTTCCTTAGGCAACAAAAAATTTCGGATATGATACTAAAAAAGGGTTAAAAGTATAATTTTTTATTATTTTGGTGCCATCCATAAAAAAATCCCGCACCCTACGATAAAAAGTTGGAAACTCAATATTGCAACGGTGCCGATAATGTTTCCGGTTTGACAACTGGTGCATTGTTTATAGAGTCTGGACTCATACTGTGCATAAAAAAAGTACCCTACCATCAATAATATCGCCGCAATAAACGCCATAATATCGATCCGATATATCCACTCTTGTACCGCTGAAGGGACAAATAACGGAGTAGCCAACGATAAAAACATTGCAGAAATGAGATATTTAACCCCTAATTTGAAATAGTCGCGATAAAAAACCGTAGGACACGATCCTCCATCCGCAACCAACCCATATTCCAAATAATCATTAATCCGCTGTTTCATCTCTTTATCGACACGATCTACAAACGTAGAGCCGTAACAATAATCCAGATGCTGTTGTATAACACGTGCAAGCTCACCGCCGAGATCACGATGATGCGGTTCACCTTTTTCATCTTCATATATCAAGGTGACGTTCTCATACCGATCCACATCTACACTGATCCCCTCATAATAGATACTCCGTTCTGTCTGCGTCGACATTCCCGAATGTTTAATCAGCCTACCGTTAATATAAGGGGTATAGTTACCCGCTTCTTTAAGGACGATAATGTTGTATTGAATACCGATTAAAATAGCACTCAAAGCATCCAGATCATTCTCTTTCATGGTGTCGCACATGTCGGTAATCCAACGATGTAGTTCGTCATCAAAGAAACGGACATTGGCTGAGATTAAACGAATTTTCGGGTCAGGGTATTTAAGTAGGGGTTGAATCATAGGAAGGTATCTTTGTAAGGTGTCGATGGCCAAAGGCCATCGCAGGTATTAGTGACTTTTACTTACAACAATAATCATCTTGATATTGATGATTACAAAACGGATAAACTGCCAAATTTTGCATGTGCGCATAGCACGAGCAAATTTTCCCGGAATCATTGCCGTATTGAATTGATCGTTTTTAGCGAAATTGAATTCTTCTGGTTTTACTGCCATTATGGTCTCCTGTATTCGTAATTTTTGTCTATATTTATTCCGGAATTACTTTCCAGAACGGTTTGAGTTTTGCTTTGTAAATAAACAAGTAATGCAAGATATGTTTGATCCAGTGACCTGCAAGTCCGATCTCCCCGAAAGTATAATCGGTATCACGGCCGGTTCCAGGATATTTTTCATAATCAGGTACAACCGGATAAACCGTCATTGCCGCTGCTTGTCCGTCTAACCAACCTTTACCCGCAGATGCGACACACGCTGCGCCCATTTCCGCCATAGACGCTTCATGCAAATGCGCGTCAGGCCCTTTTTTGATCAAATCGCACACACTGTGAGCAACCGCTTTACCCATAATACCGCTTGGCATACCGGTACGCGGCGGAGTCGGATTGATCACGGTACCGTTTGGTGATTTCATCGGTTTAGAGATGATATGCGGAGGTGCGAATGCAATCCCTGCTGCGAACAGATTTTTAAATGTCGGATTTTGATACGTACGAGGCCAGTCTGACGCTTTCCATTCGGCATACGGTTTAGGGGTATAATCCGCATCAACTTTCATAAAGCCGTTTGGTGCGAATACCGTATCGGTAATATCTTCACCCGCTTTGTTATACGCTTTTAAGCCAACGCCCGCAAACGGAGGGATCAGCATCGAGAAGTCGAAACTCTCTTCACCGGTAGAACCATCAAGAAGCTCATACGAAACTTTCCCTTTTTCTACTTTATTGACATGCGCACCGGTAATATAATTAACACCGCGCTCAGCAAACAGCGATTCGGTGAAAATACGGCTGCTTACAACGTAACCGCCGACTTTCATATGAAGTCCGCCCATGCCGAAATCGCCCATAAACGCTTCATTGGAAATCCATTGGATATCGGCCATATCACGAAGACCTGCTTTACGGATTTCATGCTCGACGTTGAAAATATATTCAAACGCCGCACCTTGACACGTACACATACCGTGACCGGTACCGATCAATATTTTTTGACGCTCACCTTTACGCATTTTGTCCATAATTTTTTCGAGTTCATGTGCCGCATGTTCAGCGTGGTCCGCCGTACAAACAGAAACGGTAAATTCACCTAAACCGTTAGCGTCTCCAAGTCCCGGAGTTGCTCCAAAATTCAATTTCGGCCCGGTAGCGTTGATAAGATAATCATACGTCATCTCTTCGCTCTGTCCCGCTTTGCCTTGACCCGTGTATTCAAATGTCACAAACGGTTTATCGTTGCTTGCACTTCCCTCAGGATTGATACTTACCGCTTTCGCTTGTTTATAAGTAATACCCGCTTTTTCATACACAGGAGCGAGATCAAAAGTAACTTCCTCTTTGCTCATTTCGCCGACACCTACCCAAATATTGGAAGGTATCCAATTCCATTTCGAGTTTGGTGTAACCACCACCACTTCATGCTCACGGCCTAGCCAATCTGCTGCGAATGTAGCAGCCGTATGTCCGGCAACACCGCCACCGAGGACAATTAATCTCGCCATATCTTCTCCTTGAATGAATTCCATAAAACCTGATTATAATACCATAACATCACAATTTTATCACATCCTTAAAAGAAACATTACATTTTAAATTAAAGTTTTTAGAAAAGCTCTCAGTGTTACATTTTTTCCCAGTCATTTTTTATTAAAACCATGATTTTTCACAAAAATACATATTTTATATAAATTATTAATAAATATAATTTGATGTATTTATCGATTTAGTATAATTAAACTATCTATTTTTATTGACTTAAAGTGTCAATAGTATTATAATATGTTAATATCTTAATCATATACTTTAATAATATATTCTTATGGTTACAAGTGGGGATTTCTAATGAAAAGTGTTGTTATACTCGGCGGCGGAATCGCCGGTGTCGAAGCGGCTATCTATTATCGTAAAGAGGGTTTTGAGGTTGAACTCATCAGCGAACGAAGTTATGTTTTCATCTATCCGATAGCCATCTGGATTCCTGTCAAAACAGCACGATTTGAAGACGTAGCTTTCTCTCTCGATAAAATTGCCGCGCGACACGGTTTTAAACTTACCGTCGATAGTGTGTTGGCGATCAATGCTGCAGAGGAAACTATCACCCTTAAAGATCGGGGTTTACGCAGAGTTGATCATCTTGTGATTGCAACGGGTGCGGCTAAAATGAAACACGAAGGGTTAGAGCATACCCTCTCGATCTGCGGTGCACCGGAGCAGTCAATACTGCTCAAAGAAAAAATAGACGCACTTATCGCTAAAGGGAGCGGAAAAATAGCTTTCGGTTTCGGCGGTAATCCGAACGATACGAGTGCCGTACGGGGGGGGCCTGGATTTGAATTGTTTTTCAACCTCCATCATCGTCTCACTAAACTTGGGATTCGAGATAATTATGAAATGACTTTTTTTGCACCGATGGCCGAACCGGGAGCACGAATGGGAAATAAAGCCCTTTCATTACTAAAAATACTTTTCAAAAGGAACCGTTTCGGCTCACGCTACGGTAAAAAAATTGCCCGATTTAAAGAAAATTCTATTGTATTTGAAGATGAAAGTATTTTAGAGAGCGATTTAACCATGTTTATCCCCGCCGGAGATGCCCATAGTTTTATTAAAGCGTCCAATTTACCTCAAAATGCAGCCGGCTTTATCAAAATTAACGATTTCTGCGAAATCGAAGGAGTTGAGGGATGGTACGCCATCGGGGATGCAAGCGCGCTTGAGGGGCCCGATTGGAAAGCCAAACAAGGACATATTGCCGAAATAATGGCACGAAATGCCGCCCATAATAGTGCTCTTGCCTACGGACTTAAATCAGGCGAACCAAAAGGGTACAAAGATCATCTCGCTATTCTTTGTGTCATGGATATGGGCAACGGTGCGGGCTTTATCTACCGTGATGCAAAAAAAGCGTTCTTGATTCCTATGCCGATCATCGGGCACTGGCTCAAAATCGGCTGGGGGTGGTATTACAAACTCTCAAAAATGGGGTATATTCCTCGTATTCCCGGAATATAATCGAATCAGTAGCTCAATATCTCAGAATATTTCAATCTTATTTCTGCCTCTCTCTTTTGCACGCTTCTAAAATTTTCGAAATAATTTCATAGACATTATTGGAAAGGTTCGGATGATTTTTAATCCGTTCCAATTCACATCCCATCAGAATTTTTTGCTCCGTAGAGAGTTTAGGATAATTTTTAAATGCCCCCGCAAGACCTGAAGCAATTTGGGGATTTAATGCATCAATCTCAATAACTTTATCGGCAATAAAAGTGAACCCCTCGCCGCTGTTATCATAAAAAGCAAGAGGGTTACGGGCAAAACTACCAATCAGTGAGCGCACTAAATTTGGTACTTTATTATCGTATGCCGGATCACTCTGAAGTCCCCTGACTCGCTCTAGTGTTCCGATTCGACGTGAAGAAGCACAAAGGGCAAAATATTTATTCATCACCAACGTCTGATGTTTATAAAGGGTGTAAAAATGTTCTAACCCTTTTGAGGCTCTCTCCTGAGCATAGTTTTCCAGTAAATCAAGAGCGCTTAAGCGTTCACTCATAGAGAGTGCTTCATAATAGTGTTTCTCACATAATGCACTGACGCTTTTATCGCCCAAACTCATCACTATTCCCAAAAGACGATTTTTAAGGGAGCGTTTCCCCATACTCAGTCCGTCAATATCTGTATTTGTCGGATCATACAACGAGTCAATCCTCTCTAAAATAACACCCCTATAGCGTTTTGCCAATACCCGCTTAAGCTCCTCTTGCGCCTTCACAATCGATACTACATCGATAATGGTTTGACGCTGCATTAACGTAGTAATACTCGGTAGTTCTAAAATCTGAGACTTAAACATCGCGTCGCACGCTTCATCTTGTAAAACCGCTCCGTAACTCTCGATGTAACGTTCATTCACCTCACCACCGTTTATCATAGCTTCAAGGGTCTCGATTCCGAATTGGTGCGCCGCTTCGAAACGGACAAATCCATCACGTTCATAGGCCATCAAAAATGGATAATCGAGTTCACTGCACTCTACGTTCACCGGAGCACTGAAGCCGCGATTTAAAGAGAGATAGGGACGTTGCGGTATCTCTTTAAAAACGATCTCATGTGTCTCATTTTCTAACCATACGACATCCTCATGCATGAGGGTGACGTCATCGGTTTTAAGAGGATAGGCAGAACCATCAGCAGCCAGAAGCGCTAATCGTAACGGCATCGCATACGGGAGCTGTTCTTGGTTCTTGGTATTTTTAGGGATCATTTGAACCACACGCAATACGAGTTCAGCCGCTCCGCTCCGATATTCACTCGAAATTTTCAAGGTCGGTGTTCGCTCTTGCGAATACCAACGTTTAAACTGTGTCAGATCAACAGGACTTTGAGACTGCATCGATTCAAGGAACTCTTCCGTCCCGACCGCTTGGGCGTCAAATTTTTCAAAATAGTAATCCATTGCGTGGCGGAATTTCTCACGTCCCAGTACGGTGTGCATCATCCGAATCACTTCGGCACCTTTTTCGTAGACGGTAGCGGTATAGAAGTTGTTGATCTCTATATAATGATCAGGTTTGATCGGGTGTGCGGTGGGGCCTGCATCTTCGACAAACTGTCGTTCACGCAAAGCTCTTACATCTCCCAAACGCTGTGTCAGAGGAGAGTTCATATCGGCGCTGAAACATTGATCCCTAAAGACAGTCAGCCCCTCTTTGAGCGTTAACTCAAACCAGTTGCGGCACGTGATACGATTCCCCGTCCAGTTGTGAAAATACTCATGCGCAATAACACTCTCAATCCCCATAAAATCACTGTCCGTCGCCGTCTCTTCATCGGCAAGAACATAATGGGAATTAAAAATATTCAGCCCTTTATTCTCCATGGCCCCCATGTTGAAACTCTCTACCGCTACGATATTGTAAACCTCTAAATCGTATTCACGTCCGTATTCGTTTTCATCCCATTCCATTGACTTTTTAAGTGAGCGCATCGCATGGTGACATTTCTCCTCATTACCGCGATCACAATAAATTGCCAAATCGACCTTTTTACCGCTCATCGTGGTAAACGTATCGGTTATCGAACCTAAATCTCCCGCGACGAGAGCAAAAAGATAGCACGGTTTCGGGATCGGATCTTCCCATACCGCCAAATGCTTGCCGTTATCCAGTGTCGCCGTACCGCGAAGATTTCCATTGCTAAGAAGGATGGGACATCTCTCTTTAGAGGCAATAATTTTCGTCGTAAACGTGCTCATCACGTCAGGACGATCAATAAAGTAAGTGATACGACGAAATCCTTCAGGCTCATTTTGGGTACACCAAATTCCTCCTGAGCGATAGAGCCCTTCTAATGCGGTATTTTGATCGGGATAGATACGATTGATAATACGAATACGTGCATAATCGCAATCCAGCGGAAGGATCAATGCATCCTCTTCTTTCGTATACATATCTTCTGAATAGAGAATGTCATTTACCCATAGTAACTCTAAATCAAGCATCTCTCCATTCAAATGCAAGACTTTAGCATTGGGATCTTGACGGCGGATCTCCATGATATTTTCAACCCGCGTCGAAGCCTCTTCGATTATAAATTCCAATGAACATGTATCCACCGTATAGGGGCTTGGAGTATACTCTTTAAAATAGATTGTTGTATGTTCTTGCATAGTATACCCGTCTCATTTTTTTTGAAATAATACTCAAATTCCCTTATACATTAGGTGCTACTTCATCAACTCATGGCATCCATTGAGACGAGAAGTTCATCCATTTTTTGATCTACGGTTCCGACGTAGTGGGTTAGATCCATCATTTCATCCATATTCTGATGTAACGATTCGCTGTTATCGTTGATCGCTTGGATCAAAACATTGATCGTTGCGGAGATTTCAGCAAGACTTTTTTGGGTACGTTCGGCAAGTTTGCGAACCTCATCCGCAACAACCGCAAAACCGCGACCGTGTTCTCCGGCGCGTGCCGCTTCAATAGCGGCATTGAGGGCTAAAAGATTGGTTTGATCGGCGATATCCCCGATAGTGACCAAAATTGCTTTGGTCTCTTGGGCATTTCCGACAAGGGCTTGAAGATTTCCGGAGAGCTCATGCTCTTTTCCCGCCACGCTTTGAATCCGTTCTACGGTTGAGTTGATCATGCCGTTGAGTTCTAAGAATTTTGTGGATCGTAACTCTTCAATGGTTGATTTGAGATTCTTGGTATTGTTATCAAGGATCTCTTTCGCCTCATTATTTTGTTGTTCCATCGATTGTAACGCAGCACCAAGGGCATTGATTTCTTCAAGCATTTGACCCATTTTACCCTCGACTTTAATCTCGGCACGGGTAGCAAACTTCCCTTCTCCCAATGCTTCAAGGACTTTAATAGCACTGTCAATATTCTGTTCGGTCGCATCAAGCATGCTGTTCATCGTTTTACGAAGTAAATGAACGTGCGGAGTCTTGGTATCACTTGCTACACGGCACATGTAGTGCCCTTGTCGCACTTTATCCGCCAAAAGAACCATTTCTCCCGCTACCAAGGTATCGGCAAGAAGCATCTCTTCATGAGCCTTTGCCAATATATTGATTTTATCGCCTGTACTTCCGGGTTCCGCTTCCAATTTTGGAAGACGATTACGTTTAAACTGCATCAGAAGCAAAAAGTCATCTAAATTTTTTTGAACGCTATCGTCTGACGTGTTTGAACTGACAATCAGCCACATAGAAACGAAAATACTGGTGATTATCACACCGATTAAAGCACCGATGCTTTGTGTGATCACTCCGATTAAGGTTCCAACCACTCCTACTACGACTAGAATTGCTATTTTTACTGAATTATTCATCTTCACGTCCTTAACTCATAGTCTTGTAAAGACGTTCTGCTTCAGCAATTTCATCCGAAGAGGGTTTTCGACGACAAGATAAATAACCGCAATCTCCCTTACTGTCACATCCTACATTGGGGTACACCGTAGCATAGACCCAATAATAGCCACCGCTTTTGGTTGCATTTTTGACATATCCCGTCCAAATTTTACCGCTTTGAACCGTGTCCCATAAATCTTTAAAAGCAGCACGAGGCATATCCGGATGACGGACAATACTGTGCGGCTTACCGATCAACTCCTCTAGTGTATATCCCGCGATTTTACAAAAATCTTCATTGGCAAAAAGGATTTTTCCCTTGCCATCTGTTTGCGATACCAAGAAATCGGTATCCTTTAACACGTATTCACTGCCCATGTATTAACACCTTCCCTTGATAATTTTATTATCTATGTAGATGTTAATGCATACAGCATACCAAAGTGTAAAATTATTGTAAAAAGTTATAGTTTTTTCATCAATTTCATTTCAAGTGGGTATTAATGTAACATTTTTGTAACATTTATCGCTTACATTAATCCATTGAGCATCAAATAACGGTACATAGGCTGCAGCATATACAAATCGAATGCCCACCAAATCCATCTTGGTTTCGCCGGATCAAGTGGAAAAGAGGGGGCTAAACCGTCATAATTGAACTCTGCCATAACGATTTCGCCATATGCCGTTTTCAAAGGACACACCGTATATCCGTCAAATTTAAGAGTCGGCTCTTTTTTCTCCATTACCGAAATCAAATTACCCACGACAATCGGCCCGTGATGGCGGGCACTTCCCCCCGTTTTTCCGATAGGGATACCGCACACGTCTCCGATTCCGAAGACATTTTTGTAGCGACGATGCTGAAGGCTCTCACGGTCAACTTCAAGCCACCCTTGTGCTGAGCCTTTTTGCCATCCGAGCGTTGAGTTAGCTACCGCATCCACTGCCGCCATCGGAGGGACAAGATGGATAAAGTCGTACTCAATTTTGACTTCATCTTCTTTTTCGATCACATCGTACTCTTCGAGATCTTTGTCGTATTCCCCTTGGACTTCATATTTATGCAAAAATGTCGCTATTTTTTTCTCTGCATCGATCGCAATCAAATCATGTCCGAATTTATTAGTGATATTTCCGTATCTTTTTTGGGCAGTTGCGAGTGACGCCTCAATCTCAGGAATTGCAAACAGTTTCTCTCCTGCTGATGCAAAGATAAAATCAGCGGTAAGGTTGTCGCGTTTGAGATAATCATCACACAGATAGAGAATTTTTTGCGGTGCTCCGCCGCATTTGATCGGAGTGGAGGGTTGGGTACACAATACACGCGGTTTCGATGTCTTAGATGCCTCTTTGACGGCTTTGAACCACTCATGCGTTAGGGTTCCTCCCTCTGCAGTTCCTGCAGCCAAGTCACTGTGATACACACATGAGATCCCATCTTTTCCGAGCATATCAGGGGTTAATCCCGCGATCTTTTCGTAATGGTATTGCATCCCTGTTGCCACAACGAGATAATCATACTCTACGACCGTCCCTTTTTTCGTCGTTACTTTATTATTGTCCGGATCAAACGTCGTGACTTCATCTTTGATCCACGTCACATCATCACCGATGTATCCCGTATTGTCGAAGATAATATCCTCAGGTGCGTATTCACCCGCCGCGACAAAAATCTGACCCGGCTGATAAACATGTTTCTCATTGGGAGCAATAATCGTAATATCGGGGTTAGCAAGGGCTCGACGCAAACGGGCAAGCACCATCAATGCACCCGATCCCCCTCCGACGATCACTATTTTGCCCACTGCGTTGGAAGCGGATGCGTGTGCGGCTGTTGGAGCGGCAGAGCCTGCAAGTACCGATGCGGCTATCGGTGAGAGTGCCATCATTCTTAATGCGTCACGACGGGAAAGCCCTTTATTCTCTTCGATTTTTTTCACGATTTCCTCTGGACTCATGTATTTACTCCTTTTGATAATTATGTGAGACGTTAATACCCTTATTATCACCGTGAATAGATTAAACTTTCTTAAAAGTGAATGAGTTTTCAGTAAATCCCGTCTAAATTTTTACAATACTCGTTTCCCAGCCGTCATATGCGCCCCCGAATTGGATAGAGAGATTAATCAAATGGAGTGTTAACGTATCAATATCGTAGTAAAAAGGTTTGTCCTGCCGATAGAAACTAAGCCCAACCATGGGGGTATTTTCATTGGCATCCATAAGATCTTTGACCTTGAATCCCTCCGTCTCGATTGCGTCGATAAACTCAGAGCGTTTTTCCGTTGTCTCAAAATAGGCTTTATGCTCAATCGCACGTGGGAGGTGAAGCGAATCTCCCTGCGTTTTTAAATGATCGCACACTTTATGATTTTGGATAATTTGCCACTCAATAGGGGTTGGAAACAAAAGTTTGTGATATACCTCCCATTCGCTGTCGGGTTTTGAGCCGTATTCGTAACCATAATCAGGAAATGCCCCCATCGCCGCTTTAACTGCATCCGGCCATTCAAAATCGTGTTTAAGATAGTAAATAAAGGTTATATCTCCATTGGAGACGATCTTGCCAACATAATTCCCGACGCGATAACGTAATGACTCCATCTCGATTTTATCTTCAATAAAAGAGAGTTGCGCCTCTTCATCTTCGCTAATCAACCCTTTATCGTTCGGAAATTTCATTTTTAACTTGATAAAACCCACAATAAATTTATCTTCACTCGGCAACTCCACCGAAATTCCGACGTTTACCAAAACCGAGGCAATAGCACCATCGATGGTTTTCATATATAATTCCCAATACTCTTGCATACCCTACTCCATCTCTAACGACATTAAAAACATATCTTCACCGTCTATCACTTTGACATCCAAACTCTCACACGCGGGGCATTTGTAATAAATCTTTTCCAACGTTGTCTGCACCCCGCACCCTTTACACTCGATCACCAGAGGCTGAATATTCAACACAAAATCAGCCCCGTCACAAACCGTCTTCTCTTTGAACGTATTAAACGCAATTTCGAGCAGATGGGGTTCAACGCCTGACATTTTTCCGATCTTTACGATGATTTTTGTCACCGATTCGGCTTCGTTCTCTTTTGCGATATCTTCGCACTGAGTCAACAATGCCTGTACTATCGAATACTCATGCATTAGCAGATCCTCGGTAGTAATTCGCCGTTAGGGGTCTCTAAAAATCGTGACGTCCCCCACGGGCTTTTCAATATCACTTTTTGTGGATACTTTTGGGTCACTTCTCCCACCACTGAAGCCATCGCACACACCTCGAAACCCTTTAGTATCTCTAAGGCTTGAATCGCGTAATCTTTTTGGATCGCCAATACAAACGTCCCCTCGTTCGCCAATGCCGTCGCTTCGAATCCCAGCATCTCACAAATCCCTTTGACCTCATCACTCACGGGGATTTTTGCTTCTTCGACCTCGATACAGACGTTCGATTGTCTCGCCCACTCATTAAGCACCGCCGCAACCCCTCCGCGCGTCGCATCGCGCATCGCCGTGATTCGCACCCCTGCATCCATGAGAGCTTTCACCTGCGGATAGAGCGAGTTACAGTCACTTTTGAGGGTACTGCTCATCTCCATCCCCTCACGCGCGGCGAAGATCGTTGCTCCGTGACACCCGATGTCGCGGTTGATGAGGATCACATCCTCTTCGCTCACGTTATTCGAGCTGATCCCCGCTTGAACGATCTCACCGAGCCCTGTAGTGTTGATAAATATCTTATCCACGCTCCCCTTCGGCACCACCTTGGTATCACCACTCACGACCACCGCACCGTTGATCGCTAACTCGCTTCGCATACTCTCGACGATCCGCTCCAGTGATTCAACCTCAAACCCCTCTTCGATGATGACACTGCAAGTGAGATATTTGGGCTGTGCCCCCATCATCGCAAGGTCGTTACACGTACCGCACACCGCAAGCTTACCGATGTCCGCCCCCGCAAAAAAGAGGGGACTCACCGTAAAACTGTCGGTACTCATCGCCAGATTCCCGATCACCGCCGCATCTTCGCTTCGTTCCAATATCTCGTTTTTAAAGGCTTTGTAAAATACCTTTTTAATCAGTTCGTTGTTCTCTTCGCCGCCGTTGCCTTGGGCTAATGTAATTGTTTTCGTCATACCAAATTCCCATATTTATAATACGCCGAACACGCCCCCTCAGAACTCACCATACAGCTTCCCACAGGAGTCGTCGGTTTACACGCGGTGCCGAAGATGGAGCACTGCGGCGGGGAGGCTTTCCCTTTTAGGATATCACCGCAAATGCAGAGTTTGTGATCGTCGATCTCCTCTTTAGGGAGAATAGCATCGTAAATCTTCTCGGCGTTGTAGCGATCATACTCGTCTCGCAAACCAAGGCCGCTTTGCGGAATGTCACCCAAACCGCGCCAGCGAAAGTCCACTTTATGGAAGTATTTATCATTTAACGCTTGGGCTTTGAGGTTCCCCTCACGCGTCACGGCACGTTTGTACTCCACTTCCATTTCGCATCTGCCCTCGATGAACTGTTTGACGATCATACTGATCGACTGCATCACATCTACCGGTTCAAACCCGCTGACGACAATGGGTTTTCCCCAGTCTCGCGGGAATTCTTCGTAAATTTTGCTTCCACTGATAACACTAACGTGAGAAGGCCCCAAAAACGCATCGATGATGCACGCCTCGTCGCTGATCAGAGCGCGCATCGGTTCGGGCACCGTAACGTGGTTGACGTGCAAGAAGATATTTTTTACATCCTGCTTTATCACCGTGTCCAAAAGTGCCGCCGTCATAGGAGTCGTCGTCTCAAAACCTATGGCAAAGAAAATAACTTTTTTATCAGGGTTCTCTTGTGCGATCTTGAGACAATCCAGAGGTGAGTAGACGAAACGGACATCCGCACCCTTGCTCCGTGCATCTTGCAAACTTCCGTTGCTTCCGGGGACTTTGATCATATCGCCCAGCGTCACCAAAATGACGCTCTCTTGCATACTTAACACATAGGCATGGTCGATCCGCTCTTTGGGCATTATGCACACGGGACATCCCGGGCCGTGGACGAAATGGATGTTGGAGGGGAGCAGCTGCAAAATGCCGTATTTCATAATGGTGTGAGTATGTCCGCCGCATACCTCCATAATGTTAATAGGGCGTGGAAGTTTTTGAGCCTCTTTTGCGATCATTTTTGCGTAGGCTTTTATGGTTCTGGCATCCCGAAATCCGTCATACAGGTCTTTAAGTTCGAGAGAGTTCATGGCGTTTCTCGACTAGGGCAGTTGTCATCATCAAGCACCATCTGCCGTCGCTCTTCTTCATCAAGTTTTTCTAAGATTTCCCTATAGACACTCAACGATTCGAGAGCATCTTCTTCATCGATCTTATTCATAATAAATCCGATATGAAGCAACACATAATCGCCGATTTGGACACTTCCTTCTTCCATCAAATCCAGCCCTGCATTACGCTGGACTCCCATGGTATCGACGGTAGCAATATTATTTTCGGTGTCAATACTGACCACTTTTGAGGGGATAGACAAACACATATTAGTTTCTCATCTTTCGTTTAAATTCGATCCACTCAATCACTTGTTTGATCGAGGCTTCATCGTTGATGTTCACTTCTAAAATATCAACATTCGGTTTTATTTTTCGTGCTTCCGCTTTTTCACATTCAATGTCATACTGAAAATACGGGAGCAGATCGGTTTTGGTGATAAGAATAAGATCGGCACAACGGAACATCACCGGATATTTGGCGATCTTGTCTTCCCCCTCCGGAATCGAGACGAGGACGATGTTGAGATGCGATCCCACATCGTAGCTCGCAGGGCACACAAGGTTCCCAACGTTTTCGATAAAACAAACATCCAAATCGGCAATCGCTAAATCACTCAACCCTTTATGAACCATAAACGCATCCAGATGACATGCACTTCCCGTTTGAATCTGCACGGCGCTGATCCCTTTAGCAATAAGACGATCCGCATCGCGGCTAGTCTCCAAATCCCCCTCGATGACTCCGAATTTAAACGGCGCTAATCCCGCCATTTTCTCTAAAAGAGTCGTTTTTCCGCTGCCGGGTGAACTCATCAGATTGATCGCTAATACGCCGTGTTCATTAAAATGCTCGCGGTTATGGTGTGCTTCGTGGTCATTTTTATCCAAAATCTTTTTAATGACCGCAATCGTTTTGCTATCGTTAAGCTGTGGGTTGTGGTGAAGCGTCTCATGCGCAGCCTGATGAGTATGAGAATGTTCATCCTCTCCGTGATGGTGATGATGATGTCCCCCCTCGTGAGGATGTTCTAGCGTATCATGCTCATGGTCATGAACGTGGGTAAATTCTCGTCCGAACTCATCGACATGAGTATGTCCGTGCTGGTGGTTATTGGTCGTAATCGAGCATCCGCAATCTTTACACATAAATAATTCCTTTGTTGTTTGTTTAAATTATCAATCCCGCTCGGGTGAGGAGATCGATTTCATACGCGTTTTCACTACTTCCATCGTATAGGATTTTACCTTTTTCGTCCAAAATGACAACACGTTCACCGAGTCTCGGTGCAATCGCCAAGTTGTGGGTTGCCGTAATCGTCGTGATAGGGAGTGCGGCGATAATGTCGAGAAATTTGGCGGTACTCGCAGGGTCAAGGGCACTGGTCGGCTCATCGAGCAGTAACACTTTCGGCGATAATGCCATGACGCACGCCAAGGCTACTTTTTGCTTTTGTCCCCCACTGAGTTTAAAAGGTACACTTTGCAGATAGGGTGTTAACCCGAACAGCTCAGCATAATTTCGTACCCGCGCATCGACATCGTCAAACTCAAGCTGTCTGGCTCCAAATGCTATCTCATCATATACGGTGGGATTAAAGAGCATCGCATCAATATTTTGAAAGACCAATCCGACGTTGCGACGGAAATACTCGTTTTTTTCTTTTTGTTTCAAAGCACTTTTGGTGAGTGGATTTCCTTCAAAAAACAACTCTCCGCTATCAGGAAAAACCAATCCGTCGAGCAGTTTTAAAAGTGTACTTTTTCCACTGCCGTTGACGCCTAAGAGCACTACTTTTTCACCGGCATTGATAGTTAAGTTCAGCTTTTCAAAAATGGTACTGTTTTCTCTTTTCAGAGTAATATTTTCTCCTTTAAACACTAAAACCTCTTGACTTCATCGCTTCAAAATTCTCTTTGCTTTCTCTAATGTTTTTGTCCAAAAATCCGGCGATTGCAGAACCTAGGTAATCATAAATCTGACTCCGCGTCGGTTTTTTGAGTGTTCTTGATTTTAGGGCATCGGTATAATCTGCAAAAGCCCTTTGCATGGTCATAATTTTTGAGACACTCAAGATCAATAAAAAGCTTAAATCTTTCGAAAATGCAACCGCTTCATAAATATTCACTTTTCTGCTAAACAGCAGTGTCAAGAATACCATATCAAATGAGCGTAGATTAACCGTTAAAAAATAGTGCCAAAAAGATTGATTATTCATATAAAGAACAACCGAATAACTCAAAGTAATAAATATCGAAAATAGTGCCACTAACAAAAAGGATCTACGTGCAATCGAAAAGACCGACCTACCTGAGATCAGTGCCAACAAAGCAAGTACGATTAAGAGCGGCTCATAGCTCTTCATCGTCGATATTGCTACCAAGGCACCGATATAGAGGATAAAATAGGTTTTAGCTTGCACGTTTACCCGACTTTTTGATTCCTATCATAATCATAAAGACCAAAGTGGCACCGATAGCGGCACTTATCCACGTCGAAGCTAACGCATTTAACCCGCTGATTTCATAATCGGGAATAAGTGCTTCAATCAAGGGCTTTGTATTTTCTATCGATTGAGGTACATAGCCTATCATCGTATTGATCTCTTCTGCGCTCCATTCACCCCATGCCGGCCCCTGAGCGATCAAGCCCAGCGGTGTGAGTATAATAGCAATCAGGATAAAAGCTAACAGATATTTTTTGTTTTGACTCATACTACAACCTCTTTATTCACACTTTGATTCGTAATCTTCTCAATAAATTTCAGCACTAACATCGTTGCAAATCCCTCAACCACCCCAAAAAATAGAATGTGTGAACCGACAACCGCAGGTAACGTGACACTTAGGTCAAAGGGGAAATAAATCGGATGACCAACGGCATCAACACCCAAAAGCGGCTGAATCCCCAAAGCTACGGCAACAACAACGGATGCGGCAACGATACCGCTCCAACCTGCTAAAAACAAAACAATACGATGGTTCACTCTGTTTTTGAACAGCTTATGGACGTAAAATGCGGTGAATGAAGCGACAAAACCCATGGCCAAAGAGTTGATTGCAAATACACTAAGCCCCCCATCACCAAAGACAAACGCCTGAATAAAGAGAGTAAGCGATAAACAAAAAGCTGCCACCCAAGGGCCGAATAATATCGCCAAAATCGCGGCTCCGATAGCGTGTCCGCTTGTGCCGCCGGGAATAGGAATATTAAACATCATGACAACAAATGAAAAAGCGGTAAGTGACGAAAGAAATGCAAAAGATTCATCATTAATCGCTTCTTTAGTTTTTTTAAAAGCCACCATCAATAACGGAATTGCTATAACCGTTGCCGGAAGATAGGTAGCAGGGGAAATAAAACCGTCCGGAATGTGCATATAGACTCCTTTGTGAATTGTTATTCAGTTTAGAAATAATTATAGTTTATTTAACTATAATGAACTTTAAAATAAGTGTTTCTTGGATAAAAATGGAACTAACTTTAGATAAACATTACTGTATTTATTGTTCTTCGCCTCTCTATCAGCTCAAAGAGGGGTATGTCAAATGCAGCCAATGCAAAAAAAAGTACAGTCCGACACGCGTTACTCAGATCAAACGTGTCATAAAAGCGTTTTGCGACGGTGATAATGCCCTTTTCACATCCAAATCTCTGAGTCTCAGTTACGTTACCATCTCTAAATACTACCAAAAGTTTCGACATTTGAGTGCCGAATATTGTGAAGGATACTATCATCTTCACCGTACACAGGAGTCCCAATACGAAGAGTATCTCTATATTGAAAAATCGAAAAGAAACGATAAAGCGGCTATTTTTGACTCCCATAATTTCTTGACTTTTCAATACGGCAATAATGTTTATACGCTTCTCATGCCTTCACTAGGTATGTTTAAACAACAGTTTTTGGAAGATAATCTCGAAGATATCTATCATAAAGAGTTTTCGAAATTCATGCGTACCAGTAAAATTATCAAAATATCCGAACATGACAATGCGATAACCCGTTTTTGGCACTATTTTGAAAATTTCATCACCACGTTCAAAGGGGTCAGCCGTGAACACTTCCCTTATTATCTCAAAGAGGCGGAGTTTAAATTCAATACTCCGCTTCATGAACGTTCAAGAATACTGGAGCAGCTCTATTTTCACCCTAACGACTCGGATATTTAAACGTCTCTATAATCTCTATTAAGTCTGTGTGCGGTTCTTTTGGCGTCGCATCAATATGAATGGTTTTGAGATAGTTTATAACCGTTTGTATATACGCTTCAAACCGCTCCATAAGCTCAACACTCAGCCCCATATGAAAGGTGATACTTTTGGGAACGATGCCGATAACATTTGATTCGGGTAGCGGATGTCCCATCAGCTCGATCATATCCAGACATTGCATCACCCCTACTTCATGGGCTCCGCCACTGTTAAGACCAAATCCGCTGAGTTCATAGGAGGGGATATTGTAAATACTTCCCGCTTCATCATCGAGATTAATCGTATCAAGGATAATAATACGGTCGTGTTCCATAAAAAGGTTAAGCAGATTAATCCCTTCCACTCCTCCATTTATAATGTCGATTTCTGGGGTGAATGTATAGTTAGTATTTAAATAAGCACACGTGTAGATACCGACACCGTCATCCTCTTCGAGTACATTCCCGACCCCCAATACAACGATCGACATTAGAACCCTTTACCGTACTCGATACTCGGATTAGCAAACTGCTCAATGATCTCATCTAAACTCATAATCTCACTTTTTTTCGTAGCCTGAATACCGTATTGTGAGAGTTCTTCCAAAATCACTTTGATATAGTTGTCCCATTGCGTACGCAAAGCGGGAGTGATATCGACACATACGCTAATGATGTCTTCGGGGACGATACTAATCATCGTCGTTTGTGCACAATGTGACGCCATCGAACAGATTTGGAGCATCTCGGTGATTTCCACCTCATTCGCCGTTTTTTTGATCCCTTGATTAGCAATCAACTCATCACCGCTCATCACTTCGATGGTCCCTACGGCTTTGGTGTCATCGGAGCTGGTATTGGCAATAATGACATATTCGTACTCCTGAAGCAGCGGCATCAAACGAAACCCGAGCGTCCCTCCATCCACGATGTCCAATGACGGCTCATACGTAAAATTTTCTTTGAGATACTTACCTGCATAGAGCCCGGCGCCTTCATCTTTAAAAAATGCGTTTCCTGAACCGATTAGGGCTACTTTAGCGTCCATTTATTTCCTTTGTGTTGTGTAATGCATAATACAGTTGTCCGAGCGCGATCGAGCCGTCATTGATCGGCGTTTGCTGTTGAGCATAAAACCGAGTACTTCCGAAACGTCGGTACAGCCGACTCATCAACGCACGGTTTTGAAATACTCCGCCCCCGATAACAATCGGCAACTCAGGATACAGCCTCGCGAAATAGTGAATGATCGCTTCTATCGTAGCAAGAAAACGGCTGGCAATCTCCTTTTTATCCCCATTCAAAGAGATAATTTCCCGAATCATCGAAGAAAGCTGAACCACCCCCTCCTTTACCTCGAAAGCAAACGACTCGGTGATTGAATCATCAACAAACGATTCCATGATCATCCCCCCCTGCCCCTCATAATCAAGACTCTGGATGAACCCTCCTAACGAAGCAACCGCATCAAATAATCGTCCCATGGAACTGCTAAGCGGAGCATTCAGTTTTTTAACCCACATATGATGGAGTGTCCGTATTTCATGGGGTAAAAACGATTCTGTCGTCGGAGATTTTAGTGTAAGCACCTCATCGAGGCTAAAACATTCAAACAACAGCGATAATCCAATCCGTCGGGGTTCTTTAATCGCTTTATCCCCACCCAACAGGGCAAACGGTTTTAGATATCCGCTCCGCTCATATCCATGCGTATCGGCGATCAATACTTCACCGCCCCAAAGACTCCCGTCTTCTCCATATCCGGTTCCGTCAAATGCAAAACCGAGCACTTTCTCCTTCAATCCGTATTCTGCCATACACGCCAAGATATGGGCATAATGGTGCTGAACGCCGAGATGTTCTCTTTTCTGCGCCGATACATACCGTGTAGAGCTGTACTGTGGGTGCAGATCATGTAGAAGTAAAGTCGGTTCACACTCATAAAAGCGTTTGAAGGTTTGCACCGTTTTCTCAAAATAATTATCCGCTTCAACGCTCCCCAAATCACCGATATGGCCGCTAAGGATCATATTTTCTTTGATCCCCAGTGCAATAGCACTTTTTTGATGCGCACCGACCGCCAAAATACTTTTTTCAAAACAGTGTGATCCATAGAGTGTATGCGGAGCAAATCCACGCCCCATCCGAAGAAGCGTTACACGTCCCTCTGCGACCTGAACTACCGAGTCATCAAGGGGGTTAATAATAGAGCGTTCATGCGATAAAATCCCCTCTACTATATGACCTAATCTACGGGAAACCTCTTCGGTACGGACGATAATCGGCTCATCGCTGATGTTGGCACTGGTAGCGACCAGCGGAAAATCGACCGCTTCAAAAAGGAGCCGATGCAGCGGTGTATAAGGGAGAAAAACCCCTAGCCGATCAATTCTAGGGGCGATAAGAGGGGAGAGGTTTGTCCCCTCTTTAGCACGAACAATCACAATCGGCTTGATCACTCCGGTAATCAATGCTCTCTCCGTCTCATTAATCTCGGCATACGCTTCGAGCTGCTCTAACGAGCGGAACATAACCGCCAAAGGTTTGGCTTTACGGCGCTTACGTTCGCGTAATTGTGAGACGGCACGCTCGGAGGTAGCATCACACATCAAATGAAATCCACCCAGCCCTTTCAATGCAATAATTTCTCCTGATTTAAGCATTTGCACCGCCAAATCGACAGGATCTCCCGCTATCTCGTTTCCTTTATTATCAAGAAACTTTAATTGCGGACCACACTGTGGACATGAAATCGGTTCGGCATGATAACGGCGTGACATCGGATCGTTGTATTCCACTTCACAGTGTTGACACATCGTGAAATGTTTCATAGAGGTACGGACGCGATCGTAAGGGGGGATTTGAATAATCGTATAACGAGGTCCGCAGTCGGTGCAGTTAATAAACGGATAACGGTAGCGACGATTGAGAGGATCATCCATCTCCGCTTGACACGCGAGACAGAGTGCCGTATCGAGGGGAATGGCAACACTCCCCTCACCCTGTCTCTTATACACATCTGACGCTGCCGAC
>JAGXFM010000016.1 GCA_024637215.1 Sulfuricurvum sp. | reverse complement strand
CTTGTGACATCTACCTTGTAAGGGTAGCGCTCTACCAACTGAGCTAAACTCCCAAATTAAGACGAAAAATCATCTCATTTGTAAATCAAATAACATTTTTGAAACAAGTGGCGACCCCTAAAGGATTTGAACCTCTGTTCCTACCATGAAGTGATAGTGTCCTTGGCCACTAGACGAAAGGGTCACTGAAATCAACATTATGGTGTCCCGTGATGGATTCGAACCATCGACCCCTTCATTAAAAGTGAAATGCTCTACCAGCTGAGCTAACGGGACCTCTTCAATCTTCCAAATAAGGACGATTGTGAGGGCGAAATTATAGGGGAAAGATGTCGTTTTGTCAAGCTAATTTTGCTTACGCGGTAAAAAATAGATCTCGATCGATGTTAATCAGCATTTTAACCGCCATAAGGACGCTTTGCTCTTGGATATAGTTACGATCCCCTTCGAAATGAAAACGTTCGGTATGAACGGAGGTTTTGGAACGTGCGCTGATATAAACAGTTCCGACCGGTTTGGCATCGCTTCCACCTGTGGGTCCTGCAATACCGCTAATTGCCAATGCATAATCCGCAAAACTGACATTCATAGCCCCATCTGACATCTCTAATACAACTTCAGCACTGACTGCGCCATAGTGTTCCAGCGCTTCATCATCGACTGCAAGCCAATTGGCTTTTAGGGTATTGGAATAGGTAATGAGAGAACCGTCGAAAATAGTGGAAGCGCCACTTTGGGATGTGAAAAAGTGGGCAAGTGAACCACCGCTGCAACTTTCGGAAAAAGAGAGTTTTTTATGGTGGTGAGAAAGTTTTTCAATGATAAATGCCGCTATATTGGTAGCTGCAATCACTTTATGGTGCATTAAACCACGTGCTGAGGCGATAAATTGCGAGAGGTTTCCATGTCGACGGGTATGGATGCGAATTTTTAGCCACCCCTCTACCAATTCACTGAATTCGAGTTTGACATCAAAATTTTGAGCTAACGGCTCGAGGAGGGTTTGAGCACTTAACAGTTCCTCATTAAAAAGGTGAATAGTGGCAAATCGTGACTCATCATCGATAAGAATCGGGGGGAGTAATTTACCCTCTGTTGCAAGAATAACATTGATTTCAGAACTGTTATGGGTAAGCAAATAACTGCCGTTCTCTAAGACACTGGCCCGGGAGGGGATAAGCATCTGCTCTTTTAAAATTTGGTTGTCAGCCGTAACGGTACTGAGAAGTTTTCCCACAATTGTGAATGTATTTTTCGTAGTAATAATGATGAGCTTAGATTCATTTTTTAAAAGAGTTTCCAGATGTAAAAAAAGTCCTTTGTCCGACTCTTCAAAATAGTTAATGGAATCGATCGATGCGAGACGATTTTTGATACTTCGGAGGATATAACGCTCATACGCTTCATTCAAAATCAGCCGATTACCTACGAAAATAACATCACGTTTCATGGTTTTCCTGAGTATAAAATTGGGATAGTATAGCACAGTGACAGCAAATTTTAATCACCTAAAAGATATAATGCACCACTTTTTCTATAAGGTAACAGATGGATTATAAAGAGACCCTCCTTCTACCTCAGACTGAATTTCCGATGCGTGGAAATTTGGTTCAAAACGAGCCTACACGGTATGCTGCGTGGATTGCAAACGATGTTTACGGCAAAATGAAAGCCAATCGTAAAGGCTCAGAGAGTTTTACGTTGCATGATGGTCCTCCGTATGCCAATGGCCATACCCATATCGGTCATGCTCTCAATAAAGTTCTTAAAGATATTATTGTCAAATACCACTATTTCAACGGTAAATCGGTTCGCTTTACTCCCGGTTGGGATTGTCACGGGCTACCTATCGAGCAGCAAGTAGAGAAAAAACTGGGCGGAAAACAGAAAAAAGAGCTTCTTAGCACCGCAGAAGTGCGCCAAATGTGCCGCGATCACGCGTCAGAATTTGTCGACATTCAACGCGAAGAGTTTAAAAAGCTCGGTGTTATCGCCGATTGGGATAATCCGTATTTGACGATGGATTCCAAGTTTGAAGCGAATATCTACCGCACCCTTTGCGCCGTGGCGAAAAAAGGGCTTTTGATCGAGCGTTCAAAACCGGTCTATTGGAGCTGGGCGGAGCGCACCGCGTTAGCTGAAGCGGAAGTCGAATACGAAGACAAAGAGGACTACTCTATCTATGTCGCGTTTGAACTGAGCGATGAAGCAAAGGTACGTGCAGGGATCGAGGGGAATGCCGCCATCGTCATCTGGACGACGACACCGTGGACATTGCCTGCCAATACGGGAATTTCTCTTAACCCTGATAAAATCTATGTCCGAACGTCGGATGGCTATATCGTGGCTGAAAAACGCTATGAGTCGATGATTGAAGAGGGTGTTTTTAACGGCACTGTCGTTCAAAAAATTGAAGCTAAAAAGTTCGAAAATCTTTATGCGATCAATCCTCTCAACGGTCGTGGTTCACACTTGGTTTTGGGTGAACACGTTTTGATGGAGAACGGTTCGGGGTGTGTTCACACCGCACCTGGGCACGGGGAAGACGACTACCGTATCGGGCTTCGTTATAACCTCGAAGTGGTGATGCCGGTTGATGAGACGGGATGTTATGATAACACCGTCGTCCGTGAAAAACTCCTTCCGAATCCTGAAGAGTTTGTCGGTAAACATATCTTTAAATGCAATGAACCGATTATCGAATTACTTGGTGACAAAGCGCTTAAAGTGTCTAAATTTCGTCACTCCTACCCACACTGTTGGCGTTCACATACTCCGTTGATCTATCGTGCGACGAAGCAGTGGTTTATCAGCGTTGATGGAATCCCTGAGGGTGAAACAAAAACACTTCGCGAAATCGCTCAGGCCGAAGTAGCTAAAACGGCGTTTTATCCTGAGAGCGGACGTAACCGTTTGGGTTCAATGGTCGAGAATCGTCCTGATTGGTGTATCTCGCGTCAGCGTGACTGGGGTGTGCCGATCGCATTTTTCCGCGTTAAGGCGACGGGCGAAGTCATCCTCGATGAGAAAGTGCTCAACTTTATCGCGATGATTTTCGAGATGCACAGCACCGATGCGTGGTATTCGATGTCTATCGAAGAGCTTCTTTATCCGGGATCGGGATACAAAGCCGACGAACTCGAAAAAGTATCCGATATTCTCGATGTGTGGTTTGACAGTGGTTCGACGTGGAATGCGGTGCTTAAATCTCGCAATTACGATGCTGGAGAGTATCCTGCCGATTTGTACATCGAAGGCTCTGATCAGCATCGCGGATGGTTCCAATCCTCACTCTTTTTGAGTACGGCAGTGGAACATATCGCTCCGTATAAAGCCCTTTTGACTCATGGCTTCACCGTCGATGAGAAGGGTGAGAAGATGTCAAAATCCAAAGGGAACGTCGTTGCTCCCGAATCGGTACTCAAAGAGTACGGCTCGGAGATGTTGCGTCTGTGGGTAGCGATGAGTGACTATCAGGGGGATTTGAAAATCTCGGATAATATCCTTAAGCAGACAGCAGATCAATACCGAAAATTGCGTAATACCTTCCGTATTATGCTCGCTAATCTCGATGGATTGGACGTTATCGTCCCTTACAGTGAAATGGGTGAGATCGATAAATGGATCGTGGCAAAAGCGAAAGAGGTATTTGATGAAACGCACCGTTTGTTCGGGGAGTACAATTTTGTTCACGGGATGAGCGGATTGAATTATTTCATCGTGAATGAACTCAGCGGGGTCTATATCGATATCACGAAAGACCGTATGTACTGTGATGGGGCCAGCTCACGTGAGCGCCGCTCGACCCAAAGTGCTATGGCGATTATCGCTAAATCGATGCTTGGGTTGATCGCTCCGATTTTGACCTATACGGCTGATGAAATTTTCGAGAATGCCCCCTCTATTTTAAAGGGTGATGCTAACGATATCTTCGATGTTACCTATGCTTCAATCGAGAGTGTTGAGAGTAACTGGGATGATGCAACGATGAAAGTGATCCGTGAAAAGTTCAATGAGATCGTGGACGGATTGAAAAAAGAGAAAGTGATTAAAAATACACTGGAACTCGTTATCTCTACGAAGTCAGAGTCTGCCAAAGCAATGAAAAAAGCGGACATCGAAGAGTATTTGGTCATCTCTAAATGGTGTGCCTGTGAACTGAAAGATATTTTAGGGACGTTTGAGATCGAGGGGGATACATTCAATATTGCCCTTGCCTCCAAAGCCAAATGTCCCCGTTGTTGGAAATACCACAGCGAAGACGAAGAATCATTGTGTCCGCGTTGTGCGCAGGTAGTTGCAGTATGATCGATGTCACACAACCCGTTCCGATGAGTTTTATTGCTGAAACAGTTGGGGTTATTTTTGTCGTTATTGCCTTAGGCATCGCGATGGTAAAACAAGCAAAACGTAGAAAGGAAAGTGTATGATAACACTCAAAGAGGCATTAAAGCTCTCGAAAGATGAACTTAGCTCACTCAAAGAAGAGTTGAAAGCCAAGATTGCCGCCAATCCTGAATTGAATGCGTATATTGATGTTCTTAATGTCGGTGAGGGGATTCCGATCGCGATTAAAGACAACATCCAAGTCAACGGATGGTCGGTAACATCGGGTTCCAATATTCTCAAAGGGTATATTGCTCCCTACAATGCGACGGTTATCGAAAAATTGTTGGCCAACAATATGTCACCGTTTGGACGTACCAATATGGATGAGTTTGCGATGGGTTCAACGACCGAGAGCAGCTGTTATGGTAAAACATTGAACCCGTTGAATCATAACTGTGTTCCGGGAGGAAGCTCAGGCGGTTCGGCAGCGGCAGTGGCGGCAGGGCTTGCCGTGGCGGCTCTTGGAAGCGATACGGGTGGATCGATTCGTCAACCGGCGGCGTTTTGCGGTATCGTCGGGATGAAACCGACCTATGGTCGTGTCAGCCGTTACGGATTGGGTGCGTATGCGAGTTCACTCGATCAGATCGGACCGATGACCCAAAACGTCGAAGATGCGGCGATTTTGTATGACATTATCCAAGGTCATGATCCGAAAGATTCGACCTCTGCGGATCGACATGACGGCACCGTAAGTGATAAACTCGATCGCAATGTGAAACTAAAAATCGCTATCGTACCTGAGTACGTTAAAGATGCCTCTGAAGATGTCCGCAAAGCGTATGCTAAAGCGGTAGAAGCCCTTAAAAACGCGGGACACACCATTGTCGAGAAAAGCCTGATGGACCCGAAATACGATATTTCAGCGTACTATATCACCGCAACGGCGGAAGCGACAACCAACCTCGCCCGCTATGACGGTATCCGCTACGGAAACCGTGTAGAGGGTGATAATCTAAAAGATACTTTTCTTCAAACCCGCTCACAGGGATTCGGTGCCGAAGTGCAACGTCGTATTATGCTCGGAAACTTTGTCCTCTCATCCGGTTATTACGATGCCTATTATGTCAAAGCGCAAAAAGTACGCTCATTGATCCAAGAGGAGTATAATAAGATTTTCGAAGAAGTTGATCTTATTTTAACTCCGGTAGCTCCCCGTACTGCGTACGAATTTGGAGCTCTTAGCGATCCGCTTGAGATGTATTTAAGTGATATTTATACGATTTCTGTCAACCTCGCGGGACTTCCTGCGATCTCGATTCCAGTCGACACGGCCGATAGCGGTATGCCTGTCGGTCTTCAACTTATAGCTGCTCCGTATGCGGAGCAAACACTCTTTAACGGGGCTCTTAGCCTCGAAACTCAACTACAAGGATAAACTCATGAATATTCGTAAACGCGCCCTCACTTTTGAAGATGTATTGCTGATTCCAAAATACTCTGAGGTTCTCCCTAAAGAGGTGAGTTTAAAAACAATGCTGACTCGTAATATCCCTCTCAATATCCCGATGGTCTCTGCGGCGATGGATACGGTTACCGAATACCGTGCGGCGATTGCCATGGCCCATTTGGGCGGTATCGGGATTATCCATAAAAATATGGATATTGAAACCCAAGTAAAACAGATTAAAAAAGTTAAAAAATCAGAAAGTGGAATCATCATTGATCCGATTTTTGTCCATCCGGATGCTACCCTTGAAGATGCAGAAGCATTGATGAACGAGTTTAAAATTTCGGGTGTCCCAGTCGTCGATACCCATAACAAATTGCTTGGGATTTTGACCAACCGTGATATGCGTTTTGAAAAAGATTTATCGAAGTTAGCAATTGACGCGATGACTCCTATGCCACTTATTACCGCAAAAGCAGGGATTACGTTGGCGGATGCAGAGCAAATGATGCACGTTAACAAGATCGAAAAACTTCCGATCATCGATGATAACGGATTACTCAAAGGGTTGGTTACGATCAAGGATATCAAAAAACGTATCGAATATCCTAATGCGAATAAAGATGATTTCGGTCGTCTTCGTGTCGGTGCTGCTATCGGTGTCGGACAGCTTGATCGTGCTCGCGCCCTTGTGGATGCCGGTGTGGATGTCTTGGTTCTGGATTCGGCACACGGACACTCTAAAGGGATTTTGGATACGGTAAAAGCGATCAAAAAAGAGATGGTGGTTGATATCATCGCCGGAAACGTTGCGACGGGTGAAGCGACATTGGCATTGATCGAAGCGGGTGCTGATGGAGTAAAAGTTGGTATCGGACCGGGATCGATCTGTACGACCCGTATCGTAGCCGGTGTCGGTGTTCCTCAAATCTCGGCTATCGATGAGTGTGCGGCAGTCGGACGTCAACACGGCGTACCGATCATCGCCGATGGCGGTATCCGCTATTCAGGTGACATCGCTAAAGCGTTAGCGGTTGGTGCGAGTGTTATTATGGCGGGATCACTCCTTGCAGGAACCGAAGAATCCCCAGGGGATACCATCATGTACCAAGGGCGTCAGTACAAATCATACCGCGGTATGGGCTCAATCGGAGCAATGACAAAAGGTTCAACCGATCGTTATTTCCAAGAGGGGACGGCGGCGGATAAACTTGTTCCTGAGGGGATTGAAGGGCGTGTGCCGTTTCGTGGAAGCATTGCGGCAGTAGTGCATCAAATGATGGGAGGGCTTCGCTCTTCTATGGGATATTGCGGATCGGAGAGTATCGAAGCATTCTGGGATAAGGCAGAGTTTGTTGAGATCACCAGTGCGGGGCTTAAAGAGTCTCATGTCCATGATGTTATCATTACTCAAGAAGCACCGAATTACCACGTATAAATAATAATTAAGGGTGACCTATGCAATTGCAAACCGAAGCACTTCACGCAGGATATGACAAAGATACTCAAAGCACAATGGCAGTGCCGATTTACCAAACAACCGCGTATGAATTTCGTGACGTCGAACATGCGGCAAATTTGTTTGCCCTTAAAGAGTTGGGGAATATTTATACTCGTTTAAACAATCCAACAACCGATGTATTCGAAAAACGTTTTGCAACACTTGAAGGGGGCGCGGCAGGTCTAGCGACGTCAAGCGGAATGGCAGCAATTTTCTACGCCATTGCCAATGCAGCGGAAGCGGGAGATAATATTATTTGTGCCCGTCAACTCTACGGCGGAACATTGACTCAAGCGTCGTATACGTTAAAACGTTTCGGGATTAGTGCCCGCTATTTTGATGTTCAAAATCCGAGCGAAATTGAAGCGTTAGTAGATGATAAAACCAAAGCGATCTTTTTCGAGACGTTGACCAATCCGAGTATTGATGTAGCCGATATTGCGGCGATTACGGCTATTGCTAAAAAACACGGTGTTCTCACCATTGTCGATAATACGGTCGCGACTCCGGTTCTTTGCCGTCCACTAGAACATGGCGTAGATGTTGTTGTCCACAGTGCGAGTAAGTACACGACAGGGCAAGGTCTTGCAATCGGCGGGATCATGGTAGAACGTCAAGGCTTGGTTGATTTTATCAAAGGAAACGCACGTTATCCTCAGTTTAATGAGGCGGATGAGAGTTATCACGGTTTGGTCTATGTCGAGGTGCCATTGCCGCTTTTTTGTCTTCGTGCCCGTCTCTCGCTTTTGCGTGATTTAGGTGCAGTGGTATCGCCGTTTAACTCGTGGCTCTTTATTCAGGGGATCGAAACCCTCTCGCTTCGTATGCGCGAACACTCTCGTAACGCGGCAGCGGTTGCGGAGTTTTTAGAGTCTCATTCGATGGTTAAAAAAGTGAACTATCCGGGACTAAAAAGCAATAGCAACTATGCCAATGCACAGCGTTATTTTGAAAACGGTATGTCAAGTGGATTGCTCAGTTTTGAAGTAGAAAGTTTCGAGAAAGCGAAACAGATTGTCGATGCGACAAAACTTTTTTCTCTTGTTGTCAATATCGGGGATTCAAAGTCGATCATTACCCATCCGGCGTCGACGACCCATCAACAGCTTTCCAATGAAGAGTTGGTCGCGTGCGGTGTCCCTTCTGGCTTAATTCGTCTCAGTATCGGTCTTGAAGCTGTAGAAGATTTGATAGATGACTTGAAACAGGCATTTGGCGCGTAAAGGGTTCCATGTTAAATCTGAAAATTCACAGTGAGCATTTTACTAATCCGCTCTATTTGGAGAGCGGGCGTATCTTAGAGCCGTATGATATCATTTATGAGACGTACGGTGAACTCAATGAAGCGCGGGATAATGTGATCGTGATTTGTCATGCTCTTACGGGTTCTCACCATGCGGCTGGGACCTATGAGGGTGATAATAAAAGTGGATGGTGGGATGGACTGATAGGTCAGGGAAAAGCGGTCGATACTGACAAATTTTTCGTGATCTGTAGCAATGTTTTGGGGAGTTGTTTCGGCTCTTCCGGACCGATGTCCCTTCGCTATCCTTACAATGAACCGTATCGTTATAAATTTCCCGTTATCACGATTTTAGATATGGTGAAAGCACAGCGAATTTTATTTGACCGTTTGGGGATACATCAAGTTCATGCGGTAATCGGCGGATCGATGGGGGGGATGCAAGCGCTTGCTTTTGGAGTCTTTTTCCCTAATTTTGCCAAAAAGATCATCGCCATGGCAACGACGGCGGCGACACAGCCTTGGGCCATCGCGTTTAACAAAGTAGCCCAAGAAGCGATACTCAAAGACCCTGAGTTCAAAAACGGCTATTATGATCCCGAAATGATTGCTCAAAACGGTCTTAGCGGGATGGCAATCGGACGTATGGCAGGACATATCAGTTTCTTGTCTCATCAGTCAATGGAGCGAAAATTCGGTCGCGAATACAAACGAACGGACGGGCTGTATGAACTGTTCGGTAAATTTCAGGTTGAATCGTATTTAGAGTATAACGGTTATAATTTTACAAAATGGTTTGATCCGCTCTCGTATCTGTATATCACCAAAGCGATCAATATTTATGATCTTTCACGAGGGTTCGATTCGATAGAAGAAGCTTTAGCTAAAATCAATGCGGAACTTTATCTCGTTGGATTTGAAAAAGATATTCTTTTTCTCCCCTCAGAGATGGAGGCCATCCATACGGCAATGAAAGCTATTGGAAAAACAAACAGTGATTATCTCGAAGTTGCGAGCGATTATGGGCATGATGCTTTTTTAGTAGAAATAGATAAAATAGAGAATTATGTTCGGGAGGCACTATGAAGAGCGATGAGAGTTTTGAGACAAAGATTACTAATGCCAAAGCAATTTTAGAGAAATTAATGGATCCTGCATTGCCGATGAATGAGAGTGTCAAAGCGTATGAAGAGGGGATGAAAGAGCTTAAAGTCGCCGAAACTATGCTCCAAAATGCTCAGTTACAGATTCAAATTATCAAAAATCAGGAGCAGTAATGCGTATTGCCATACTTCAACTCCCCTCAATCGGTATGGGAAGTAAAATCCTAGAAAATTATGCCCGTGTAGCGAGCCAAAAAGGGGTAAAACTTGTTTTATTGGGAGAATATCTTCTAAACCCTTTTTTTAAAGAGTTGGTTCAAACACCTGTAAGCATGATCGCTGAGCAAAGTACCCATCAGATTGAAACGCTAAAGGGATTAGCTCTCAAGTACGATCTTACTTTTGTTGCTTCGATTATTACGGTGAAGAAAAAAGAGTGTACGAAGATGATTGCAAAAATCAATGCCCGCAGTGTCACTTATTATCCACAGCAGTTTTTGATTAACTATCCCCATTGGAATGAAGAGAAGTTTTTTAATAATCCCATTCAGCCGGTAAAAGCTCCGATGATTTTTGCCCTTGATGGGTTTAAATTTGCCGTTATGGGTGGTTTTGAGACCCATTTTGATGCTCTTTGGGAATCGGTGAGCACTAAAGCGGTTGATGTTGTTTTGGTTCCCAGCGCTTCAACATTTGAGTCGCATAACCGTTGGCGTGAGCTCATTAAAACAAGAGCATTTACCCACAATTGTTATATTCTTCGCGCTAATCGTGTCGGTGAGTATTGTGATGAGAAACATGCGTGGAAATTTTACGGCGATTCGATGGTTGTTTCTCCCGATGGAGAGATTGAAGCGGATCTCGGGAATACGGAAGAGCTCTTAATTGTTGATTTAGATAGAAAAAGTCTCATAGAATCACGTAAAGGGTGGGGATTTAAAGAGGCATTGCGAAAGCGCAGATAAGGTGAAAAATTTATTTTTCCTCCTTCTCCTTCTTTTTTCACTAACGCTTCAAGCTTCTCTTTTAACGATACAAAAAGAGGTTGTGACCCCTGTTGAGGGGTCAATATCGTATTGTGAAGATATTAACGGAAATTTTAACCTTGAGCAGTTGGAATCTGAAAAATTTACCCCCTATACACAAGAGAGAAGTGTCAATTTCGGATTTACAAAATCAGTCTACTGGTTTAAAATTGATCTGCATAATCTCTCTTTTTTGGAAGATACCAATTGGTGGATGAAAATTGATTATCCACTTTTGGAATCAATCGATATCTATCTCTTAAAACCGGACGGTACGCTGATTAAATATCAGCGTCTAGGGACATCCCAACCGTTTAAAGATCGGGATATCGGCTCACATTATTTTATTTCAGAACTTCCGCTTAAGGGAGTCGCCGATTCAACATTAGTATTGCGGGTAAAAACCCAAAGTTCGATGCAACTTCCTATCTCCATTTTCTCTTCAGAAATCTTGCTGGAAGATATGGAACAAAACAACTTCTTTCTCGGGATATATTACGGAATTTTCTTTATCGTTCTTCTTTATAATGTTGTTTTATTTATCTACACCCGAGATCACAATTATCTTCGATACATTCTCTTTCTTGTCTCTTTTATTTTATGGCAACTCTCATTTGACGGATTGGGTATAAAATATTTTTGGGGTGATATACCATGGTTGATTGAACACGGATCGTGTACCTTTATCGCCTTTACCGCATTTAGTGCCCTCTATTTTAGTCGCCACTTTTTAAATACCCCTTTATATGCCCCTAAAGTAGATAACATCATTATTGTCATGATGGTTATGACCCTTATAATGACGGGAGTCTCTTCGATCCTTCCTTACGGTGCAGTAATCCCGATTAACGCCTCTTTGGCATCTATTATGCCCGTTGTCCTCTTGATAGCTGGTTTATCGGTAATGCGTCATGAGTACAGAGCCGCCCTTTTTTATGTGGCGGGATGGAGTTTCTTTTTAATCGCTACCATTATTTTTGCTTTTAATAAATTTGATTTAATCCCCAGTTTTTACGGAATTAACAACGTTCAGCAAATTGGATCGGCGATAGAGATGATTTTTCTCTCACTTGCATTAGCCGATAGAGTCTATCTTTTGCAGCGTGAATACATTGACAAACTCTATCACCTCAATGACACCCTTAGAGAAAAAGTAAAAGGGGCGCTTAATGAAGCACGGATCAAAGATCGCCTTTTTGTTCAACAATCCAGACTTGCGGCGATGGGAGAGATGATTGAGCAAATTGCCCATCAATGGCGACAGCCGTTGAATACGCTCGCTTTAATTAATCAAGATATGTATGTAAAACATAAACTTGGAAAATGCGATGAAGCCTGTTTTGACAAGGGTCATGAGAGCATCGATGAGCATCTCCAGTATCTTTCCAAAACCATTGATGATTTTCGGAATTTTTATAAAAGTGATAAATCCAAAGCACTGGAAGATGTTGGAGATTTAGCGGCAGAAGCACTTAAGCTTAGCGATGTATTGCTCAAATACGCAAAGATAAAAACCCATATACATGTTGCAACAACGGAAAAAGTCAATATTGCTAAAAATGAGATGATTCAAGTGCTGATGAATCTAATCAAAAATGCGCATGACGCTATTCTTGAAAAGAAAATGATTGATGGAGAAATTTTCATCCGTATTGAAGACTCTATGGGAGGTATTAGAATCAGTATTGAAGATAATGCCGGAGGTATAGATCCAAATATTTTGAGAAAAATATTTGATATCTACTTCACTACCAAGGACCCTGAACATGGAAGCGGGCTAGGGCTTCATATGTCAAAATACATTATCGAAGAGAGTTTCGGCGGGAAAATTTGGGCAGAGAACATTAACGGAGGTGCCCATTTTATAATCGAATTACCTTATGATAAAAGAAAAACCCTAGTGGTTAAGTCGGAATAAGGGTAGTTTTTATCAAAACGTTGATAAGCTAAAACAAATTTCCATAGGAGAAAGAGAAGATGATGCATTATTTCCATCGTCAGGTGCAGTTATGGGGTGAAGAGACGCAACAAGCCCTCCAATCAAAGAAGATAGCCATAATCGGAAGCGGAGGGCTTGGAAGCTCATTAGCGTTCGCTCTAGGTGCATCGGGTATCGGTGAAATTCATATGATTGATTTTGATACGGTTAGCCTGCACAATATCCATCGTCAAATCGCTTTTAAAATGGGAGATGAAGGGAAGTTTAAAGCAGAAGTCGCTGCCGTATTGATCGAAGATCGGTGCCCTTATGTAAAAGTATATCCCCATGTTTGCCGATTTTTAGAATTTACTGAAAAAAATATTGATATTGATTTGATTATTGATGCGACCGATAATTTACCTTCACGGGGTGAGATTAATACGTATGCAAAATCTAAAAAGTTACCGTGGGTCTACGGATCGGTAGAGGCATTTAACGGACAAGTGTGCTTTTTTGAAGAGGCCTCTTTTAACGAGCTTTTTAAAATCACCCAAAAAACGCCTGCCGGTATTGCCGCGCCGATTGTAATGCATATAGCATCATTGCAAGCGAATCTTGCCCTTCGCTATTTAGCAGGGCTGAGTGTCAAAAAAGATTATCTCTATTATCTCTTTTTCAGTGAAGAGGGAGAGTTGGTAACGCAAAAATTTGCGTTACCTAAAAGTGAGGGTTAAAGAGTAGAGATATACTTGGCGAGTGCATCGATTTGAGCGTCGTTAAGCCCTTTGGCCTGTCCTTGCATTAACCCTTTCATCTCTTTGCCGTATGTACCGGCCTGATACCCTTTAAGGGCGTCTTTAATTTGGGTATCTTTCCATCCTGCAATTATTTGAGATTTATTAAGGGCAGACTTTTCAGCTTTGCTTCCATGGCATGAAGCACACTTCTGTGCGAATAGAGCTGTTGCGTCTAGGGCTGTTTCCGTTACCGTAGCGGCAGATGCTTCTACTTCAACAGTTGTCGCTGAAATGGCTGTTTTATTTTCTTCCGTAACGGTATTTTTCTTTTCTGCTTCACTTGCAATGGCAGTGTTTGATTCATTGGCTTGGGGGGCAGATTCACTGCATCCGATTAAAAAAAGGGAACAGATAACAGAGAGAATGATTTTCATAAAGAATACTCCTAATTTAGATTAGGTAGTTTACGATAAGTTAGTTTGATTTTTGTTTTAGAAGAGAAAAAAAAGAGGGGAAAAGTTTCGCACCGAAGTGCGAAACACTCAAGCTAAGTAAAAACTTATTTAGCAGGAGTAGCTTCAGCAGCAGGAGCAGCTTCAGCAGCAGCGTCAGCAGCAGGTGCAGCTTCTTCAGTAGTAACAGCAGCTTCTTCAGCAACAGGTGCAGCAGCTTCTTCAGCTACAGGTGCAACTTCTTCAGTAGCAGCAGGTGCTTCAGTTGTTGCAGACTCGCTGCATCCGATAAACATTGCAGCCAAAAGCAACGCAGAAATGATTTTCATCATGGTAAGGCTCCTTAAAAAAATATGGCGGAAGTATACCACTACTCCCCCTATACTTGTCAAGCTTTTTTCATGAATTTTGCAAATATTTTTTAGAATCCCGCAAAATAGGGATTTGCAGAAGATCACAACTTTATCAAATTACCTCAAATTTAGGGTAAATCGGTGACATGAACGAAATATTTTTTTTGTTTTTTACCATTTTTTGCCCTTTGTTTACTAATGATTGTCTTTTCGGGGGCATTTAAAGGGAGAGAATTGATCTACTATTTGTCTGATACAAATAGCAGATTGGAGTGTAGTCCGATAAAAATTATCGTCCTGCGGGGAGAAGATCAGGAATCGGTGGGGTCTGTTCCTCTGACCATCCGCCCCCTAATGCTTTATAAAGGGATACGGTAGCGATCAGTGCATTTTGTTTGGCAATGAGGAATTGTTGGGATGCTTGCAACCATTGTTGCTGCACTAAAAGCATATCGCTATAGGTAATGGTTCCTACCTGATAACGTAGTTTGCTTTGCGACAATGCTTTATGAATAGCATCCGTACGGGCACGTTGATAGGTGATTTGTTCTTTCGCTTTAGCTGTTTGTCCAATGGCATTATCCGTGTCATTAAAAGCACTTACAATGGTTTTCTTATACGTAGCAAGGCTCTGGTTCCGATCGGCTTCGGCGCTCTTGATTTCACCTGCTATCCGTCCTGCCGAGAAAATAGGGACACTGATAGAGGGGGCGATTTCCCAAATACGGGCCGGGTTGGAGACAAAGTCGTTGAGCTCAAGACTTTGCACCCCTAACATCCCTGTTAGTTTGATACTTGGAAAATAAGCGGCACGTGCAACACCGATCATGGCATTGTCCGCTATGAGATTTTGCTCTGCCGATGCGATGTCAGGGCGTTTGTTCAAGATGCTTGAGGGGAGTGCTGCCGGTACCTCGGGAAGTGTCATCGCATTTAAGGATGCGGTGCTCACCGGTGTGGGGTTACGGCCTAGGAGGAGGTTAAAGGTAGCCTCTTCGGAAATTTTGGTCGCTTCAAGCTGGGACAGAGTTGCTTTGGCACTCTCAACCTCTGATAACGATTGCAGTAAAGTTGTTTCGGCGATAACACCGTGTTTGTATTTCATCTCATTCAATTGTACGATTTCAGTGTTAAGGGTAACGTTCTCTTTTGCCAAATCGATTTGCCCCTGCAAAGAGGAGAGCTTAATGTACGATGCAGCAACACTCGAAGCCGTAGCGATTTTGAGGGTTTGTGAAGCATATTCACTTGATAAAAGGGCGGCACGTGCCGATTCATTGGCACGGCGTACCTTGCCAAACAAATCGATCTCATAACTCGCTAACGAGAGTGATCCCGCATAGGTGGAGGTTATCCCCTCGCGTAATTGATTTCCGCCACTTGAAGCGTTGTCAACCCCTTTACGAGTGAGAGATCCATTTGCATTGATTTGAGGATAGAGATACGATTTGGCTTGATCAAATTTACCCAAAAGAGCATCGACGGAGGCACGGGACACTAAAAGATCATAGTTAGAGGCTAAAGCTTCTTCGACCGCACGATTGAGAGAGTCATCATTGAAGCTTTTCCACCATTGCGTATCGATAGTCCCTTTGGCCGTTTGATTAACGTCTTGATGAAGAAAGGTTTGGGGTGAAGTCATCTCCGGGCGAACATAATCAGGTCCGATGGTACATCCGCTTAGAAAGAGTGCAGAGAGCAGCGCGAGGCTTAGATTGGTGTTATGCATGATCGACTCCATTACGCGAGCTGAATTTTTCCTGAGTCGTAGCGACCCAATAGTAGAGGAATGGGATAAAGTAACGTTCGATAAATGTTGCGGCCAGCATCCCTCCGAACATAGCTATTCCGATAGAGAACCGCCCCATTGCCCCTGCACCGGAACTAAAGATAAGGGGGAGCATACCGGCGAGGAATGCAAAGGAGGTCATCATCATCGGACGGTAACGCAGTCGTGCCGCTTCCATTGTGGCGTCATAGATATTTTTCCCCAGTTGACGCTGCTCTTCGGCAAATTCGACGACTAAGATCGCATTTTTGGCCGAGAGGGCGATTAGGGTAAGCAATCCGATCTGGAAAAAGACGTTGTTGTTCAAAAACGGGATAACCCATACGATCGCGTACGCCCCCATAATTCCATATGGAACGGCGAGCATAATGGAGATAGGGAGTGTCCATCGCTCATACAGCGCCGCTAAAATGAGGTATACCATCACAAGGGCAAACGCAATAATAAAGAGAGCTTTAGAACCGACTAATTTTTCTTGGAGGTACAATCCGTCCCAATCGTAGTTCGCTGTAACCGGTAAGGTATTATCTCCCACCCTTTCGATGGTTTTAATAATATCTCCGGAACTGTATCCCGGAGCAGGGGAACCCATGATTGTCGTACTCAAAACACCGTTAAAGTGTTCGATAGAGGAAGGGGCGCTTCCCATTTTAACCGTGACGACGCTTGAGAGCGGTACGAGCTGACCTGCAGATGAGCGAACCCATGCACGTCCGATATCTTCGGGAGTAGAGCGGAAAGGGGCATCCGATTGCATTTGTACCCAATAGGTTTTACCGTTTTTATCAAATTGGTTGACATACATCGTTCCGATAGTTGCCTGAAGGGTTTGGTACACATCACTGATGGCGAGTCCCATCATTTTGGCCTTTTCCCGATCTACTTCGACCGCTAAGGTCGGATTGTTGATATTCATGGTGCTAAACGGATTTTTAATACCCGGTTCATTTTTTAACTCGCCGATAAAGGCATTGGTTGTTTGTGCGTGCTGTATATAGTTATTGTCTCCCGGCTGCAAGAGTTTAAGGCTGAACATATCGGAGGCTCCCATACCTCGAATCGGAGGAGGAGGCATCGCAAATACTTTTGCCTCTTTGATACTGCCGAGTTTTGGCCCTAAGGATTCGAGGATACCGAATACGCCTAACTCTTTGGTTGGGCGCTCATCCCATGATTTGAGACGGGTGAAGACGACGGCAGAGTTCGGTTCTTGGGATAATGTCAGGACGTTAAGTCCTGTAATTGCCGTATATTTCGCAACCCCTTCTTGGG
>JAGXFM010000015.1 GCA_024637215.1 Sulfuricurvum sp. | reverse complement strand
GAGATGTGTATAAGAGACAGGTGCTGAAGTGGCTGAGCCTGATTATGCGAATATGAGCGATACGGAAGTAGAAGCTGAGATTGAGCGATTACTGCTCGAAAAACAATCTGAAGATGCCGCGAAACGTGCACAGAAAAGTCAAAATGCAGCGCCTCAAGAAGCGGTCGCTTCAAGTGCGCCTGTTGTTATCTCAACCCCTGCGCCACAGCCTAAAACGGAAGTAGCATCGGTAGCCAAAGCTGCTCCCTCTACACCGGCACCAAGACGCAGCGAAGCAAAAGAAGAAGGAGATTCTAAAGGCGGCGGAGTTGAGCAAACGATTCGTGTCGATGTCAAACGTCTCGATCACCTCATGAATCTCATCGGAGAACTCGTACTGGGTAAAAATCGGTTGATTAAAATCAATGATGACGTAGAAGAACGTTATGAAGGAGAAGCCTTTTTAGAGGAGCTTAACCAAGTTGTATCCATCGTTTCATTGGTCACAACCGATTTACAGATAGCCGTTATGAAAACCAGAATGCTTCCAATCGGAAAAGTGTTCAATAAATTCCCTCGTATGATTCGTGATTTATCGCGTGAGCTCAATAAAAAGATTGAACTGGAAATCGCAGGAGAAGATACAGAACTGGATAAATCCATTGTTGAAGAAATCGGTGATCCGTTGGTACACATCATTCGAAACTCATGCGATCATGGGATAGAAGTAGGAGATGTTCGTATGGCTTCGGGTAAATCTGAAGTAGGAACCATACAGCTCAAAGCGTATCATGAGGGCAATCATATCGTTATCCAGATTATCGATGACGGAAAAGGTCTTGATGCGGAGATGCTCAAGCAAAAGTCAATAGAAAAAGGAATTATTACCGAAAAAGAAGCAGATGCCATGAGCGAAAAAGAGGCTTTTGGTCTTATTTTCCGACCTGGTTTTTCAACCGCTGCCCAAGTGACGAGTGTTTCAGGACGCGGTGTGGGTATGGACGTGGTAAAAACCAATATCGAAAAACTCAACGGTATGATTGATATTGATTCTGAAGTGGGTCGCGGAACGTCGATGAAACTCAAAATCCCATTGACCCTTGCGATTATTCAAGCCTTGCTAGTCGGAGTCCAAGAAGAGTATTATGCTATTCCGTTGGCATCCGTACTTGAGACCGTTCGTATCAGTAAAGATGAAATTTATACCGTAGAAAACCGTTCGGTTATGCGTCTTCGTGATGAAGTTCTTTCTTTAGTCCACATCGGAGATATTTTTGAAGTAGAGCGTGTATTCGATAGCAGTGAGCACGCATATGTCGTGGTACTAGGACTTGCAGAGAGTAAAATCGGTCTTATCGTTGATACGCTCATCGGGCAAGAAGAGATTGTTATCAAATCTTTGGGTGAATATCTAAAAGGAATCGAAGGAATAGCCGGGGCAACCATTCGAGGTGATGGCGGAGTAACGTTGATTGTCGATGTCGCCGCGCTTATGCAGATGGCGAAATCGGTCAAATCCACCATCGGAAGCGAGAGCGGAGAGTCGAAAAAAATAGGTGTCAAAAACTCTGCAAGCGATTATTGTGTAATGATCGTCGATGACTCAAAAACTGATAGAACGATTATGCGTAAATCACTTGAACCGCTTGGCGTGACACTCGTGGAAGCAGTTGACGGTGTCGAAGCGTTGAATATTTTGAAGCAGGGTGACCATTATTTTGATGCGATGTTGATTGATATTGAGATGCCGCGTATGGATGGATACACGCTGGCTTCTGAGATTAAAAAGTACAATAAGTACAAAAATCTTCCTCTTATCGCGGTGACCTCACGAGCAGGTAAAGCGGATCGTATGCGTGGTGTGGAATCAGGGATGATCGAGTACATTACTAAACCGTATTCTCCTGAGTATCTGATGAACGTGGTCAAGCGTAATATTAAATTCAATGAGGGGTTATAATCATGAGCGAAAAATTACAACAAATCATTAATAGACAAAATCAAGCCCTTCTAGGCGATGATCAGAAAGTCGATGAAGTGATTCAATTAGTGGGCTTTATTGTTGGGGAAGAGGAATTTTCGATACCCATTTTGAGCATTCAAGAGATTATTAAACCCATAGGCTGGACCCGTGTACCGCAAATTCCAGCGTACATTTTGGGTGTATTTAATCTGCGAGGATCGGTTATTCCGTTGATTGATTTACGCGCTCGTTTTGGGTTGCCGTTACAAAAACATACGGATGAGACTCGTTTTATCGTGATGAAAAATGGCGATGACGTTGCCGGGTTTGTCATCGACAGACTTACTGAGGCGATTCGTATGCCAAAGCGTGATATTGGACCGGCACCCGATACGATTTCTGAAAGTGAAACAATGATCGATGGCGTTGGTAAACAAGCAGATCGCATTGTTACGATCTTAAAAGTGCATAAATTATTGGAAGGAAATTTTTAAATTTGAACGAAACGCACTATCAAGCCAGACGGCAAAAATTATTAGCCAGCATAGAAGAGGGGGTTGCTATCCTCTCCTCATCTCCCCTTAAAATACGTTCCAACGACACGGAATACCCTTACCGACAAAACAGTGATTTTTATTACCTTACCGGATTTGAAGAAGCAAATGCTCTTCTTGTGTTGGTAAAAACAAAAGAGATTGAACGCAGTATTTTGTTTGTCGAACCATACAGTGATGAGTTTGCATTATGGAACGGTGCGCGTCTTGGCGTTGAGGGTGCTATGAAGCGTTTTGAAGTCGATGAAGTTCATAGTATTCTTGAATATCCCAATCACATCAAAGAAATTTTGCGTGAACACATTGCCCTTTATTTTGATTTTCACGATGATTCAAATCATTTGAAACTGGCTCAACAAAGTGCAAAAGAGTTACGAGAATCTCGAGGGGTAAAGCGATACATCCGAAGTTTCCATGACGTAACGCATTGGACACGTTCCATGCGATTGATTAAATCATCCGAAGAGATAGATAAAATTCGTTATGCGATTTCCTTGACCGCATTGGCACATCATGAAGCGATGAAGCAGTGTCAAAATGGACTGCGAGAGTTTGAATTACAAGCATGTATGAGCTATATATTTCTCTCCAATGGCGCAATGAATGAAGCATACGGTGCGATTGTAGCGGGTGGGAACAATGCCAACACCTTACATTACATTGATAACCGTGATGTGTTAAAAGAGGGTGATTTGGTACTTATCGATGCGGCGTGCGAATGGGAACTCTACGCCAGTGATATTACCCGTACCTTTCCAGTCAATGGAAAATTCACTGAAGCACAACGCGCCGTATATGAAAAAGTGCTCGACGTACAGTTGCGCGTGATAGAAGCGATGAAACCCGATGTCAAGCGAGATTGGCTTCAGAGCTATAGTGAAGAGTTACTGTGCCAAGCTCTTATAGATTTAGGGATTTTAAACGGCGAAGTAAGCACCCTCCTTGAAGCAAAAGCCCATAAAAAATACGCACCGCATGGGATAGGACATTGGATGGGGCTGGATGTCCATGATCCGTGTCCGTATGTGGATGAATCGGGAGAATCATTAGCGTTTATGGCGGGGATGGTGATGACCATCGAACCGGGGATTTATATCAAAGCAGAGGATGAG
Source organism: Sulfuricurvum sp. (assembly GCA_024637215.1). Lineage (GTDB taxonomy): Bacteria > Campylobacterota > Campylobacteria > Campylobacterales > Sulfurimonadaceae > Sulfuricurvum. The sequence goes on along the minus strand of JAGXFM010000015.1, from coordinate 3,738 downwards.
AGTGTACCCCTAAAATACCGAGGTATAGGTATCCGTATCGAAGATGATATTCTTATTACCGAAAGCGGATGTGAAAATCTTTCCTCGATGATTGCGAAAACGATCGAAGAGATTGAAGAAATGTGTAAGAGTTAGCTATTGTAGCTATAACTCCACCCGCTCAAACCATCCTTTGCCTCTTTAAACCCCTCTGATTCTCCCAAAAAATCGATAATATGCAGTAAAGTCCATGGAATTGTATTCGCCTCAGCAGGATCGATTATATGACGCGGCATGGGTGTCTCTTGAGATGTTCGAGCGAATGCGATACGCTCCAGATTGCTTAAAACATGGCTGGTTTTTGTAATAGCGTATTCTTGACAAAACTTTGCCAATAATTGCTCTTTGATCTCCTCAGGAATCGAATCCGAGGTATTCAAAAAAATACTAAAATGCAACGGCAGTTCAGGAGCAGCCATCATCGAAGGGGCTGCCATAATGATGTACTCGACGTTTTCGAGATGCTTTTCAATCTCATTTTTTGATAGATAGGTATGGATATTGAGAGGTTTTGCTTCAAACATTGTTCATGTTCCCATTTAAAATTTTAGTAATAAGATCCGAGATACCAATATGAAGATTGTAGTTACGGATCGGAAAATCGATTGATTCATCTTCTAAATTGATCGTATATCCACTTAAATATTTCCCTAAAATCTCTAAGTCGATGGGTTGGTAGGTTTGGGCGATAATTTTAGTACGGACTAATTTTCCTTGGTCGTTACTTTTTGCGAGGGTAAATGCGAGTGTTTTAAGACTCATCAAATCGCACCAACGCAAGAATAATGCCGGTGTTAACGTCTCATGGGCATTTCCCTCCGGATCAAAGAGAAGTTTTTGTTCTCGTAGAGGAATGAGAACACTTAAAATAGCTTCCACAAAAGGGAGCGTTTTTTGTCTCCAAAAAGGAGCTTCATCGCTTCGCTCTAAAGTTGCAGAAATAGCACCTAAAATAGCTGCCAAATTGCCTGATTTTAGTAAAGTTGTCATGGAGTTTAAAATCATTGTTTCCTCCTAAATTTTTGCAACTGTAACCTTTTTTGGATAATAGCTTTATTATAAGATTATTGTACACACAACCTTACAGTAAAAGTGTAATTATTGAATGAAAAGATCAAATAATTGTTTTGCAAGTACAATTATTTGTTGATGTTACGCACTTTAATTGATTTAAGCTCTAAAAAGTCGTATTTTTCTTTCGTCATTCCCACGAAAGCGCTCAAAGTGCTCTTTGCGTATGACGGGAAACAAATTTACCGGGTAAGATCAGTTAGTAAAGTAAAAGCAGTACGTCTGGCTCAAGTATCTAACTTAAAGGAGACGATCATGAACCGAAGAAATTTTCTATATTCATTTTCTTTTACGGCGGCGGCAATTATTATTGGAGGATGTGATAAAGACTCAAAAAATAATGGCGATACAGCGGGAAAATTAAATGAAAGTCAAAAATTACCGTCAAAACTTTCAAAAAATGAAACAGACGATATGTTCAAACCTTTTACGCAAGAGTTAAAAATTCCAAAAGAGATTAATTTTGAAACTATTGCAAAAGGAAAATTCAATGCACAAAAAAGTTTAGTTGCTATCTACAAAGATAAAAAAACAGAAGTTTTAACATTTCAAGGAGACTTGCCCAATCCTACTATTCGTATAAAAAAAGGGGATAAGTTTGAACTTGATTTTACAAACAGTCTTGAAAAAGCAACTATTATTCATTGGCATGGATTAATCGTACCCGAAGAGATGGACGGACACCCAAAAGATGCTATCAGCACTCAAGAAACAAAAGAGTACAGGTATAAAATTAACCAAAAAGCGGGGACATTTTGGTACCATACTCACCCTCACGGTAGAACGGGAGAGGAGATATATTATGGACTGTCAGGTCTTTATATCGTAGAAGATGAAGATGAAAAAAAGTTAAATCTTCCCTCAGGTGAATTTGAACTGCCGCTTATCATACAAGATAGGAGATTTGATAAAAAAGCAAATCTTATCTATAAAGAAACAGAACTGGATCATAATGGAGTCTTAGGCGACGTCGTTTTGGTAAATTCTACACCTTTTCCCTACAAAAATGTAAAGAACACAAAGTATCGACTCAGAATCCTTAACAGTTCCAGTGCGAGAACGTACAGACTTGCATTTGAAGGAATTGAGAGTTTTACACTCATTGGAACCGACGGTGGACTGCTTGAAAAACCAATAACTGTAAAAGATATAGTGATTGCGGTTGCAGAGCGAATAGATATAATCATAGATTTAAAAGATAAAAAAATCGGTGATACGATAACACTAAAAACGCTCGGATTCAAAGAAGCCAGTAATTTTGCAACAAATGAAAAATATCCGAGTTTAGGTGCCAAAATGGATATTATAAAGTTTAAAGTTACACAACTATCAACAAACAACTCTGCACAGCTTCCAAGAAAGCTCTCGAGTATTCTAAAAATGAAAGAGTCTGATGCGTCTAAAACCAGAACTATTACAATGGAGATTATAGAGGGCGGTATTTGGACTTTAAACAAAAAACCTTATGATATGGAGAGGATTGATGAGCGTGTAAAGCTAGGCTCAACAGAAATTTGGGAGATAAAAAATACAGCGCACATGGCACACCCGTTTCACATACATGGGGTACATTTTCAAGTACTGGATAGAACAAGTAAAATAGATTTTCCCACAGACAAAGGATGGAAAGATACGGTGCTTGTTATGCCGGTAGAAACGGTTCGTATTATAATGAAATTTACAATGCCCGGACTATTTATTTTCCACTGTCATATTCTTGAACACGAAGATCATGCTATGATGGCAAACTTTTTAGTGGAGTAAAAACTTCTCTAAAAAATAAATAAAGGATAAGTTTATGGATAAAGGTTGGATGACAAATGCAATTTCGTTAGGGTTGGTAGGAGGCTCATACACATTTAGCGGCATGGGTGCGGATATGATGCGAAGTGCAGGGCTTTTTGCTCTCTCGGGTGCAGTGACCAATCAGCTCGCGATTCACATGCTCTTTGAGAAAGTACCGTTTTTGTATGGATCAGGGATTATACTAGATCGTTTTGAATCGATTCGGGAAGCATTGAAAACGCTTATTATGGAACAATTTTTTACTCCTGAAAAGATTGAAAGCTTTGTCGCTTCGCAAGAGCGCACCATTGATTTAGCCCCGATAATTGAAGTAACCGATTTTACTCCGGCTTACAACGCATTGGTACGAAGCGTGATGGATTCGGCTTTGGGTTCAATGTTGGGTATGTTTGGGGGAGAAGCCGTTATTGCAAAACTCAAAGAGCCATTTTTGGAAAAAATCAAACTCTCAACGATTGAAATAGCGCAAAGTGAATCGTTTATCAATGCATTAAATACCCATCTGCATCAAGGTGCCGGACATTTAACCGATACCATTGGGGAGATTGTTGAAACACGTCTAGCCGAATTGACTCCGATCATGGTAAAAGAGATGTTGCATGGGCTGATGAAAGAGCATTTGGGATGGCTTGTTGTGTGGGGTGGAGTGTTTGGCGGAGCGATAGGAATTATTTCTGCGTTGTTGCTTTAGTCCCCATCAGGTACGGTATGATCGGCATGTAAATAATCTAACTCAAAAGACTTGACAACAAGTGACTCAAAGTATTATAATTATCTTGTTTAAGGACTGAGCTCTCCGCTGAGGAGAACTTAGCGTTAGCG
>JAGXFM010000080.1 GCA_024637215.1 Sulfuricurvum sp. | reverse complement strand
TATGAAATCATGTACATTGCCATAGAGGGGATCGATACTGCCGGAAAAAGTACCCAAATCGAAGCGCTAAGGTCTCTTTTTCCGGATGCACTCATTACTAAAGAACCAGGCGGGACTCCTGCAGGTGTAGAAATCCGAAACATGGTGCTATTTGGAAACCTCAAGAGCAAAATGGCGGAGATTTTGCTCTTTTTAGCGGATCGAGCCGAACATACCGAATCAGTAATATTATCAAATATGAATAAACTGATTATCAGTGATCGCTCCGCCGTATCAGGGATGGCGTATGCCAGTGTCCAAAATCTATGTGATGAATCAACCCTCGTATCGCTCAATCGTCTCGCGACTAACGGGACACTCCCCGATACTGTCTTTATCCTCAAATTAACACCTGAGGAGCTTGAACATCGACTGAGCCAAAAAGAGCACGATGTGATCGAATCACGGGGAATTGATTACCTTCTCCGTATCCAAGATGCTCTCATCACTTCAGCGTATGCACTGGGAATCCAAACCGTTGTAATCGATGCGACACAATCTATCGATACCATTACAGAAGAAATTACCACCTTTATCAAAGGAGCCTTATGATCCAATCTTTGCGCGGAATGAACGACATCCTCTCCGAGGATTATGAACGTTTTGAATACTTTTTGAGTGTAGCTTCCACTATCGCCAAGCGATACGGATTTCATTACATTGAAACGCCGCTCCTCGAAGAGACGGCATTGTTCAAACGCTCCGTCGGAGAATCCAGCGATATCGTCGGCAAAGAGATGTATCAGTTCATCGATAAGGGTGAAAACGATGTTTGTCTTCGCCCAGAGGGGACAGCCGGAGTCGTCCGTGCATTCGTACAGCATAAGCTTGATAAAAAAGGGGGAATCCACCGCTTTTATTACCATGGGCCGATGTTTCGTTATGAACGTCCCCAAAAAGGGCGTTTGAGAGAGTTCCATCAGTTCGGGGTGGAGAGTTTCGGGGTTGATTCCGTCTATGAAGATGCATTGATGATTATGATGGTTGCCGATATTCTCAAAGCATTGGGGATCGGATATCGCCTCAAACTCAACTCTCTCGGAGATCAAAACTGTATGCCAGAGTATCGCGAAAAGCTTGTTAGCTTTATCGAGAGTTGCGCTGATGCGATCTGCGGTGACTGTGAACGTCGTAAACGCACCAACCCTATCCGTGTCCTCGATTGTAAAAACGTCTCGTGCCAGAGCCTCTACGTCAATGCACCGAAATTAATCAACAATCTATGCGGCGGATGCCAGAGCGATTTTGATACGTTGAAAACGATTTTGGATCAGCACGCTATCGCCTATGAGATCGACACCAATCTTGTACGAGGTTTGGATTATTACTCTAAAACGGCGTTTGAATTCGTGAGTGACAATATCGGAAGCCAAAGCGCTATCGCCGGAGGGGGACGATATGATCGTCTGATCGAATTTTTAGACGGTAAGCCTACCCCCGCGGTCGGATTTGCGTTGGGAATCGAGCGGTTGATGGAACTCATCGTGATGCCCGAGAGTGTACGTGAGGGGTATTATTTCGGTGCGATGGATACCGAAGCGATTACCCCTATCCTTTTGGCTGCCGAAAAAGTACGCCGCACTCAAAAAGCAGTCGTCGAATACGAGCCGCGTTCACTGAAAGCGCACCTCAAAGGAGCCGATCGTATCAATGCCCGCTATTGTGCCGTTATCGGAGAAAATGAGCTGGCTCAAAACAGTATATGGGTGAAAGATTTGGTTGAGAAAACCGAGTCACTCATCTTGTTGAACGAACTATTATCTCTTTAGCCATCCAAAGGACAAACATGCAAAATTATGGTATTGATATTTGGGGTGAAAATAACTTTATGATCGATCAGGGTGTGGTTAAAGTCAACTACAAAAGCTCCCCTTCGTTGATCGAGATCACTCAACAAATCCGTAAAACAAACCTGCGCGGGCCGTTGATTTTACGTTTTCCCCATTTGATCGGAAAACAAATCGATCTTTTGTATTCTAACTTTCATCGCGCTATCTTCGAAAATGACTACACCGGTAAATTTCGAGCTGTTTTCCCCCTTAAAGTCAATCAGTTTCCCGAAGCGGTTGATGCGATTGTGGAGCATGGTGAACGATACGGATACGGTCTCGAAGCGGGTTCCAAAGCCGAACTCGCCATTGCCATGGCAAAAACGGCTCTTGGCTCCCCTATTACCGTCAACGGCTTTAAAGATGAAGAGATGGTACGTCTTGGATTTATGGCGGCGCAAATGGGTCATGATATTACTATCACCATTGAGGGGTTGGGTGAGTTAGAGTGGATCATCGATGTCGCCCAGTCGTGCAATCTTAAAATCCCCAATATCGGTATCCGCATCCGACTTCAATCCGAAGGGAGCGGTATCTGGGCAAAAAGTAGCGGACTTGGCTCCAAATTCGGACTTACCTCGACGGAACTCATCGAAGCCATGAACATGCTCCAAGAAAATAATCTGGTTGAGCATTTCACTATGATACATTTCCATGTCGGTAGCCAAATGGAAGATATCTCTACCCTCAAACGTGTTTTACGTGAGGCAGGAAATATCTATGCCGAACTCAAAAAAATGGGGGCGGATAAGCTAGGAGCCATCAACATAGGGGGTGGATTGGCAGTTGAGTACTCTCAGCACACATCGGGACGATTACGTAACTATACCCTCGAAGAGTTCTCCAACAGTGTCGTCTTTTTGCTTCGTGAAATCATGAACGCCAAAGGGGTATCCCATCCTGATATTTTCACCGAATCGGGACGTTTTATCGTCGCTTCACATTCCGTACTGATTGCTCCGGTATTGGAGCTGTTTTCACACGATTACCAAGCCAAATCACTCAAACTCAAAAAGAACAATCCACCGTTGATCGAAGAGTTGCGTGAGCTTAACTCGTTGCTCTCTCCGCGTACCTGCATCGAGTATATGCATGATGCGCTAGACCATATGGAATCCCTCCTTACCCTCTTTAACCTCGGTCATATTGATTTGCAAGATCGCTCAAATGCCGAGATTTTGGTACATCAAATTATCAAAAAATCGCTCTACCTCTCTCAGGATAACCCGATGCCTGAAATCGAGCGTCTTCAGGTGAAGCTCCAAGAACGCTATTTGATCAACACCTCTATTTTTCAAAGTATCCCCGATTATTGGGGATTGCAGCAGCAGTTTCCGATCATGCCGCTGGATCGTCTCGATGTACCTGCCATCCGTGCGGCAAGTCTATGGGATATTACCTGTGACAGTGACGGAGAGATCCGTTTTAAACCTGAGACCCCGCTCTATCTGCACGACATCGATTTGGATGAAGAGGAGTATTTCCTCGCCTTCTTTAACGTCGGAGCCTATCAAGAGACACTCGGGATGAACCACAACCTCTTTACCCATCCAAGTGAATGTACGATCCTCATCAGTGATTCAGGGTATGAAATCGAAAATTTTACCGAATCCGATAATATCCTCAATATCCTCGAAGATATCGGTTATGACGCTTCAAAACTTCTGACTAACCTTAAAAATAAACTCGCTGTGAGTGATTTTAGGACAGAAGAAGAAAAAAGTGATACACTTCAAAAACTCGAAATGTACCTTTACCAAAACGGGTACCTGCGAACCACACGATAAGGATTGAATTTGGGACTTTTTTCAGAAATTGCCGAAGATTTTTCGAACGTTTATAAAAATGATCCCGCTATCAGTTCTCGAATCGAACTCTTTTTTAACTATCCGGGAGTATGGGCGATATTTTGGTACCGCATCTCCAATCGCCTCTACCGTAGCGGTTTCCGCGCTTTTGCCCGCATTATAATGGGTGTAAATCAGCTTTTTACCAACATTGATATCCATCCGGGTGCTACCATTGGTCGGCGTGTCTTTATCGACCACGGATTCGGCGTGGTGATCGGCCAAACAACGGTGATCGAAGATGATGTTCTTATTTATCAAGGGGTGACCCTCGGCGGAGTCAGCTTAACACCGGGAAAACGCCATCCTACGATCAAAAGCGGTGTCGTAATCGGTGCAGGGGCAAAAGTACTCGGCAATATCACCATCGGGTACAACTCGAAAATCGGAGCCAATTCGGTCGTCGTCCGTGAAGTTCCGGACAACAGCACCGCAATCGGTATCCCGGCTCATGTTATCCAAAAAGGGAGAGATAAAGATCCCTTCAGCCATAATAAACTCCCCGATATCAATAAAGAGATGTTTGAGTACCTTCTCCGTCGTGTCGCCGTATTGGAACACTATATGGTTCAAGATAATACGGAGATTTTAGAGCAAGATCTTCAACTCGAAAATATCTATGAATCATTTATCAAGGCTATGAAAAACTAGCCTTCTCCTTCCGTTATTGTATTTTCAACGCTGTTAAACAATTTTTAATTCATAACCCAATACAATCATTAAATACAACTCTACATGCACCAAAAGGTTCTTAATGGCGAATAAGTTAACAATTCTCAGCTGTTCACTCTTTTGTGCTCTCCAACTCGGTGCTACTACCTTAGACTCCGATACCCTTAGATCAAGTCTCTCCAAACCTCAATTTGAACAAACACTGGCTACCCTAAGTGCCGATACATCCGATCAAGATGAATTTTGGTATTGGCTAAATCTTGCACGACTACAGCAAGCAAACGGTGATTTTAACTCCTCTATCCACTCTTTTCAAAAATCATTTGAGATATTAGACGAATATGAAAACCGTGCAAAAGTGAGCTTACGCAATGTCGGTTCTTTTTTAGGCTCCGCATTTTTATCCAAAGGTGCCGAAAGTTACTACGGCAAAGGGTATGAGCGTACCCTAATGCATACGTTAAATGCCCTCAACTACACTATGCTTGGTAATTTTGAAGGGGCGGCCGTTGAAATGCGTCGCATGGAACAGCGCCAAGAGTTCTGGCTCTCCGAAACCGAAGAAAAAATCAAAGAGGCGGCAGAAGAGAAAGCAAAAGCAGAAAAAAGTGGAAGCGGCGACCTCTCAAGTATGCCAAGCGGATATACCATGGCTTCTATGCTCGAAGACCCCAGTGTCCGTAACCTAGCCAACAGCTATCAAGATCCATTTTCTTATACTCTGAGCAGTATTATCTCCTCCATTGCTTTTCCTCATGAAAATCTAGGGGAAGTGAGTCTAAAACGAGCCCTCACTCTCAATCCTGATGTCTCAAAAGTATTCGTAACGCTCCCTCCATCCATGAAATCTGCTCTTAAGTCACCGGTGCAACCTGCAAAAGGGAAAAAAGCCGCAAAAGGAAAAAAAGGGGGAGAAACGCCGAAAATAGAGAAGATGGAGATCACGATCGTTATATTGTCCGGTGAGGCACCGTCGGTTAAAATAGAAAAAATCCGCTTTCCCCTTTTTAACGGTGCCAACTATACCAGTATCGATCTACCGGCCTTTAATCCGCCGATCAATGATATAAGCGTTGTCACGATTTCTACCGAAAAACTGCGTCTTCAGCCCCCTAGGCTCTTACAGACCAATGCGATGGCGTACAAAACACTCAAAGACGAGTTGATCGGTGAACTCTCTAAAGCGGTCGTCCGTGCCACGACCAAAGCGGTTGTTGCCAAACAAGCCTCCGATAATTTTGGATTTTTAGGGGGACTTGTGGCATCATTAGCAATGGATGCCGGAAGTTCATTAGCCGATTCAGGATTCCGAAATTGGGAACTTCTTCCCAACTCAGGGTATCTTTCAAAATTTGAAGCCTTTAAAGGGGAGACTTTTACGATTACAATGAACGATCGACAAGAATCGTTCACCCTTCCAAAAGACAAAAAAGGGGTTCTCGTTCTTGTCTCTTATTTAACCAACGATAACATAAGGATTGATCATGTCGCTTACTAAAAATACCCTCCTCTCGCTCACACTCGGGAGTTTATTACTTCTCGGACTAAGCGGATGCGCCAGAAAAAATGAAGGCAACTTTATTGGAAAAGAACGCGTTGTTCTCAAAGAACATAAAAGCTTTCAAGAAGGCAAATTTTTAAAAGTTACCGCTACTTTTGAAAATGAAGATGATACCGAAGTCGAAGGTATGGTTTATCAAGTCCAATGGCTCGATAGCCGAGGTATCATGGTCGATCAAACGTCATGGAAACCGTTTACCATCATCGGGAAACAACAAATTCATGTAGTCGATATGGCAAGCCGTCCGGATGTAACGAACTATCGTATTATCATTTCAACCCCAAACAAATAAGGAAAATTCTCCATGACAACATTTAGAAAACTTTCACTAACGACAACGCTTGTTCTCTCATCATTTTTAATGAGCGGATGTGCTACAGGAGGAGCCGGAATGGTAGGTTCTTCTTCTAACGTAAAATACGGCGATGCCAAAGCGGCAGAAACGGTTACGGCTGATTTCGGTTCAACCGATCTTCAATCAACGGCGGAAACATTAACACAGTCCCTTCTTGAGTCACGCTACATCGCAAAAGCGCAAAAGCCTCCGAAAGTCCGTTTACGTGCGGTAAATAACCTGACGTATGAGCATATCGATACCAAAGCGATTACCGATAAAATCCGCATTAAATTACTCAAATCTGGACAAGTACGTTTTCTAGCCGACACGGCTAATCTTAATCAGGTTAACAGTGAACGTGATTTGACTACAGCAGCTACTACCAAAACAAAAATGAAAGCAATGACCGATTCGGATTATATTATTACCGGTAATGTACGCTCTATCAAAAAAGCAAATGATGATGTCAAAGATGTCTATTACAATGTTTCGATGGAGCTTGTAGACCCGCAAAGTGGAGAAATTCTATGGGCTGATGAGAAAGAAATTCGTAAAGTAACGGCTAAATCTTCGGTTGGATGGTAGATCATGAAACCGATACATTCTGCACTTCTTCTACTCTCAAGCCTCTCCTTATCGCTATGTGCCGCTATTCTCCCCGCGGGGGAAAGTGTTGAAGTAAAACCGCTGACCTATAATTACACCGTGGTACAAGATTTTGAACACAGTGTGGCGGAAGCTTCACACAATCAAGACGGTGTGGTCAAAGAAAATGAAAACGTTGAACACAGCGCACAAGCCAGCGGAGCCGGATTTTTCTCCTATCATACTGCCGGATCGGCCAAAGCAAGTATGAAGCGTGATAATGAATACAAAGATTATAAAGAAAATCGCAAATTGACCGCCAGTACCTATAACGATACGGTTATCGTCGAGAAAATAATGTATTCCGATAAGATGACCAGTGTTATCGAAACCGCTTTCCATGACGCAGGTGTCTCAATGTCAAAATCGGGGGAATACGTTTTGAACGGATCAATCAAAACGATGCGCTGCAGTAAACCGCGTCTCGTTCCTGATGGAAGTAACGTCCGCTATGCGATCACAGCCACAACTTCGGTTCATATTCAGGTTTCGGATAAAAAAAGCGGCAAAGTAGTTTTTGCAAAAACATTTACAGGTACCGGACAACAAACGTTTAATAGAAATGACCCCGTGCCGGTTGATGATACCGTGGACGAATCGGTAGAAGATTTAACGTTAAAGATGGTTGAAGCCCTCACCGGTAAAAAAAGATCGACTGAAGTTGATTATCAAGATTCTCCGGGAAAACGGCTCGTCGATTAATTGAAAAGGATCGTCATGAACGCTTTAAAAATCCTCATTTCACTCTCCCTTCTCTCGGCTTCTGCCAGTGCCAATGGACTGAATACGGGGAGCAACGATTATTATATGACACCGCCCGCTTCCAATTCTTCCTCGGTAGCTTCGCCGCAAAATACGGCACCCATAGAGCAATGTTGGTATGAGCAAGTGCCGATCAGCGGTGTTTCTCAAGAGGATAACACCCCGAATATCGCCGGTGCGGTTGTCGGTGGAATCATCGGAGGGATTGTCGGTCATCAATTCGGTAGCGGAAGCGGCAATACCGCGGCAACTATCGGGGGAGCGGCTATTGGAACCGCACTGGGTGCGAACTCAGGAACTGCCCCTGCCACACCGCAGTATCAGCTTATCCGTAAATGCAATAGCGTTCGCTAATTAAATCCCCTCTGTGGGATTAATCGTCTCCACAACATTCAATCCAAATCCACTTAACCCTGCGAAATCCGATACTTTAGAATCGGCGATGAGACGCATATGTTTGACCCCTAAAGATTTTAGAATCTGTGCACCGATCCCGTACTCTTTCATGTTAACTTGCTGATGGTGCGGCTTATTAATAAAGAGCAGTACACCGCTGTTATGTTTGAGATAATGAATCGAATCGATTAAATGACCGTACTTACTTTGATTGAGGAGTAAATCGATATCGGGGACGACATTATGCACTTTAACATTTGCCGTTTCACCCGCTTTATAAAAAACGACAGCCGTATGTCGGTTATCCTGATGATCGGCAAACTCATATTTTTTCACGTGGACACCGAAAAACTCGATCTCCTCTTCCGATACGGCTTTAACCAATGTTTCATTCGCCAGACGAAATTCGACGATATCGGAAATATAGACTGTTTTAAGATCATGCTTGGCGGCAAACAGATCAAGATCATCACGCCGTGCCATCGTTCCGTCTTCTTTCATGATCTCGCAGATGACCGCCGATTCCGCCAATCCGGAGAGTCGGCACAAATCAACAGAGCCTTCCGTATGACCGATACGAACCAGTGTCCCCCCCTCTTTGGCGATGAGAGGAAAAATATGTCCCGGCATAACCAATTCTGACGCATGGGAGAGAGGATTGGCCAAAATTTTGATCGTCATGTCACGCTCGTAGGTTGAAATACCCGTTGTAGCCACCGTAGCATCCACTGAGACGGTAAACGCCGTCTCATGCATAGAGGTATTCGATTTTACCATCGGCTCCAAGCTGAGGCGTTTAGCGATGCCGGGATTGATAGCGACACAAATTAACCCTTTGGCATGCGTAGCCATAAAGTTGACATGATCAGGAGTCGAAAAAACAGACGCATAAACAAGATCTCCTTCGTTTTCGCGATCTTCATCATCCACCATGATGACCATTTTCCCTTTTTTAAACTCTTCGATTGCCTCTAATACCCGTTGCACTGCTGCCATTCAATACTCTTTTGTTATTAATATAGTAAGACAATTATAGGGTAAAAGGGTTAAAAAACTATCACAATCAAAAAAATGATGTTTTTAAAGAGCGTTGTTTACGAAACACTTGACAAATTTGAGAAAAATGTCTATAATTTCGGCCTCTTAACGAGAACATTGGGGTGTCGCCAAGCGGTAAGGCAACTGGTTTTGGTCCAGTCATTCGGGGGTTCGAATCCCTCCTCCCCATCCACCCATTTACATACCGCGGAATAGAGCAGTCCGGTAGCTCGTCGGGCTCATAACCCGAAGGTCGTAGGTTCAAATCCTGCTTCCGCAACCAATCTAGACTTACACTTCTACCTTATAAATTTAGACACTAGAAACTAAAACTTTTTTTACCGCGGAATAGAGCAGTCCGGTAGCTCGTCGGGCTCATAACCCGAAGGTCGTAGGTTCAAATCCTGCTTCCGCAACCAATCTAGAC
>JAGXFM010000079.1 GCA_024637215.1 Sulfuricurvum sp. | reverse complement strand
CCGTTGTCCACTGCCCGATCGCTCCGATTCCGACAATTGTTTCAGGACGTTCGTTTCCCTCTTCATCAAAAACGACGCGGGGTTCGAGAGCTTTAAGTCTCTCTTTATCCCATACTTCGAGATAAGGGAAAAGTTCGGAAAACTCCTCATAACGGTGAAGGAGAAATTCAACCTCTTCTGCACCAATACCGAGTGCCATTTTTTGATGGGAAAAGATAATGCTGTTTTGATAACCGTATTGAAGGCAATATTTCTCGACCATTTTGGCGGTTCGTTTGGTGATAGAGGCTTTGGAGAGGGTATAGTTGGTTTCGATGTCACCAACATGAATCGTTTGGGAATTGGCGGTTCCTTTAGAGTTTAAGGTTGCAATATCACCGTATTTTTCAATAACCGCGATTTTACTTATATCGGTATAGCGAGCCATTTCATACGCCAAAGCGCATCCCGATATTCCCGCTCCTACGATAATAACTTCATAATGGTTATCTTTCATAAAGCCCTTTCAATTGTGTGAGAAATAAGGTTATTTTATACTATAAAGATCAAAAAGTTCTTGTAAGAGAAAAATTACGGGAAAAAAATGTTATATTACCTCTTAACGTAATCTGAAAAAGGAGATGGTATGAGCACCGTTACCCTCACCGATAACCGCACCGGTAAAAGTTATGAGTTTTCCATTCTTCATCCCAGTGTAGGGCCTGATGTTATCGATGTTCGTACCCTCTACAAAGAGACAGGGATGTTCACCTACGATCCGGGGTTTACTTCTACGGCGAGCTGTAGTTCCGCAATTACCTATATTGACGGTGAAAAAGGGGAGTTGCTCTATCGTGGATATGATATTAGTGATTTGGCAACTAAAAAAACCTATTTGGATGTTGCCTATCTCCTTTTGGTCGGAAAACTCCCCAATGAAAAAGAGCGGGCGGAATTCGATATCGAATTGCGAAAGCGCTCCTTTGTCCACGAAGGTCTCAAACGCCTTTTCGACGCCTTTCCTGATAAAGCCCATCCGATGGCAATGATGTCCTCTGCCGTATCGGCGCTTTCGACTTTTTATTTTGAGCACCTTAACGTCACTACGAATGAAGAAGCTCAAGTAATGGCACGTCGAATTATTGCCAAAATCCCGACATTGGCCGCGTTTACCCATCGACGAATGTTTGGAATCCCTTACATTTATCCCGATATCGAACGCCCCTTTACCGAAAATTTTCTCTACATGATGCGCGCGTATCCGGGAGAAAATCTCGAAATTCGCGATGTTGAGGTTAAAGCACTCGATACAATCTTTACCCTCCATGCGGATCATGAGCAAAATGCCTCTACCTCTACGGTACGGGCCGTCGCCTCCACGGGAGCACACCCGTATGCCTCGTTATCTGCCGGAATCAATGCCCTTTGGGGGAGAGCGCACGGCGGAGCGAATGAATCGGTGATCGCCCAGCTCGAATACATCGGAAGCGTCGATAAGGTGGATGATTTTATTGCGCGGGCGAAAGATCCGAATGATGATTTCAAATTGATGGGATTCGGTCATCGGGTTTATAAAAATTTCGACCCGCGTGCCAAAATTCTCAAAAATCTCCTCGATCAGCTTAAAGACGAGTTGGGAGTTGATAACGATTTATTGAAAATTGCCGAGAGAATTGAACAGATTGCACTCCAAGATGAGTATTTTATTCAGCGCAAACTTTATCCCAATATCGATTTTTATTCCGGTCTTATTCTAACGGCTCTTAAAATACCGAAATCAATGTTTACGATTATCTTTGTCATTGGACGCTCAGTTGGGTGGGTAGCCCAATGGATCGAACTGAAAAACGATCCGGAAATGAAGATTTCACGTCCTCGTCAGCGCTATATAGGTGAGAAGAAAAAAGGGATATAAAGATTAAGCGCGTGCTTGTAAATCCGTATAGGAATTGATAGCGGGATTTGGTAAATCTAAATGGATATGTTCGCAATAAAGATTATTCTCTTTTAATAAGGGGAGAGTATTTATTGTATCAATATTAATCTCTTGATGTGTAGTGCTCAAAAGCGCGAAATCATCACCAAAAATACGAAAAATCTGATACTCTGAAAATTTGGACGCTAGAAATTCACTAAATTGGCTTAAAAGTATATCCCCTTCGCTCCATCCATAGCGTCGATTATAGGAGGTGAAATTTTTGATATTAACGAGATTTAAACACAGAAGTTTTTGATCCTCTTTGTTTTTTTGGAGGATAAAATCGAGATATTGATGGTTATAGAGATGGGTCAAAGAATCTTTGTAAAAGTAGGCAAAACGTTCATCATCTAAATGAGATTTTGGCTCCTGAGTAATATGTTCATCCACCATTATTGATTTCAAAATATCAAGAGCAATCTCAATCACTTTAGGATCATACCAAATACCGCTCAGTTGTTTGAGTTCGTTGATCGCTTCATTGGGTGTTTTCTTCGATTTATAGATTCGTCCTGTCGTCATGGCATCAAATGCATCGGCAACTGCCATGATACGGGCAAGTATTGGAATCTCTTCCCCTTTTAGAGAACGTGGGTATCCGCTACCGTCATAATGTTCATGATGTGCATAAATTATATTGACAAACTGGCTATACATTGGCACTTCTGAAAGGATTTCATACCCAGCCGTTACGTGGTTTTTGATGAGAGAATATTCACTGTTTGTTAATTTTCCGGGCTTTAATAAAATAGCATCAGGGGTGATGATTTTCCCGATATCATGTAAAATACCGGCTTGATAAATCAATGCACACTCTTCGGATGTACATCCCATAGCTTCAGCAATTTTTTGTGAATAGAATGCAACTCGTTCACTGTGACCACCGGTATAGGTATCTCGCCCTTCTATCATTTTTACCAAAGAGTGAATGGCATGATCGTAGTTAGACGCTTGCTGATTTTGCAAATGAAGAACTTTTTGAGTCCGTTCATTGACCATCGATTCCAGTTGTGTTTTATACATTTCATTTTCTCGAAATGCATTTAATTTATCAATAGAGAGTTCCACGACCGTGATGACTTGAGTAAAGTCCATCGGCTTTATCAAATAGCCGGTCACCCCTAATTGTATACACTGTGACATGATATGTGAACTCGCATCGGCTGAAAGGATAATAATCTCTTGCTTTTCATTATAGTGTCGGATATTTTGTATTAACTCCAGCCCATCCATTTTTGGCATCATCATATCGGTGAGGACGATATCATACTGATGTTGACGATACATAGCAAGCCCTTCAACACCATCAGCAGCGGTATCAACATGGTCGAAAATTTTATGAAAGAAGAGTGCTGCTTTTTCACGCAGGCTTGTTTCATCTTCAACGTAAAGAATAGAAAAATATTTCCCTTTTTCTTTTAATGTTTCTACTTTTTTCTTTAAAATATCAATGGTCATCATTGATCCTTAGAAGGGATAGCACATTTTTTCAATAATCGTACCTGAAAACATGCCCCCCCATCTTCATTATTTGAAGCGTCGATTATCCCATGAAGATGCTCTTCAATAATCATTTTAGACATGTACAGTCCCAGTCCGGTTCCTGTTTTTTCATCTTTGGTTGAGAAATAGGGATCAAATAATTTTGGTAAAACCGTTTCAGTAATTCCTCCACCATTATCACATACTTTGGTGCAGACATACGATTCTTCATCATAGATGTGAATGTCAATGAGAGCATTTTTAGTATGATTTGAGAGTAATGAGTCTTTAGCGTTATTGATAATATTGACAAACACTTGCATCAATTCCCGAGGATAGGCGTCAACGACAGCCTCGGATGCGTATAACGTTTTGATGGCAATGCCATTGTTTGCAAGGCTCTCTTTGACGATGTTGAGCGTCTCATTCATGATATCCTCTAAGTGAACGGATACAACCGATTTATCCGGTTTAAAAAAGTTTCTAAAATCATCGATTGTTTTTGATAAATGTTGTGTCTGATCCAAAATATCTTTGGCATACCCTTCAGCCGTAGTCGCATCAAACGTTTCAAATGCGATATCAAGCATCATATTATTGGCATCCATCGCAATACCTGCAATTGGCTGGCGCCATTGATGGGCAATCATTCCGATCATCTCACCCATCGCGGCATGACGAGACTGTGTCATCATCAGTTTATCTTTTTTCTTTAACTCGGTGATGTCCATAGCCGTGGTTACAACCGTTTGTTTTCCATCAATAATTCCCAGAGGTGCTGAGCTGAACTGCCAAATAAGGGTATTTCCCTCTTTTGTCGTGACCGAAGCTTCCCCCATATCTATCTTGTGCTCCAAAGAGTAAAGTGTCTCCATATACTCACGCATAAGCGGTTTGTTTTTATCACATGCTTTTTCCGCCCATTTCGCTACGGTATTGATCTCTTCAAAGGTATAACCGCTGAGAGATTGCCAGACTTTGTTTACCATAAGTACTTCTCCGGCTTCATTATGGAGCATGATAGGATTAGGAGCCTCTTGAAGAATCGTTTGGAGTTCCATGGTTTTCTTTTCAAGCTTACCTAGCGCATCTTTGAGTTTTTCTCGTGCCTCGCTTTGAAGAGTGAAATCTCTCGCCGCTCCCTGAAAACCGATCGGAGTGTGGGTTTCATCGAAAATTATTTTCCCGTTGACCTCCAAGGGAATTTCGCTTCCGTCTTTTTTAAGCAGAATCGCTTCTATAGAAATACCATCATCACTCTCACTATGGAGCATTTTGGATACGAGCGATTCTATTTTTTCAAACTGATCGGCGGAACAATACTTATTGAGTTTGGTATCGATAACCTCTTCTTCTTCGTATCCCAACAATTTTTTGATTATCGGGTTGACATACGTGAACGATAGCCCCATATCCATTTTCCAAATAAGGTCAAGTGCATTATTGGCCAACAGTTGATAATTTTCCTGACTTTTCTTTAGTTCTTGTATTGCGTTCATTTTTTCTGTAATATCGACCGAATTTCCGACAAGTCCTATCGGTTTGCCGGATAAATCATGAAGAGGTGATTTGACCGTCAAGAGATAGACTTTACGTCCATCTGGATAGGTTACCCACTCGAAATTTGATTTGCTTTTATTCTCTTCAAGCATCTTTATGTCATGTTCTCTGAAGAAATCGGCAACCTCTTTATCAAATATTTCGTAATCGCTTTTACCGATTATTTCTTGATTGGATTTTCCGACAAACTTTTCAAATGCTTGATTGCATACGGTATAAATGAAATCAGAATCTTTAACAAAAAGGATATTATCAACACTGTCGATAATATTTTCATAAAGTTCTTTCATATGAGTGAGAGACCGCTCATGCGCTTTGAGATGATCCTCCGTTTCAAAATTATAAAGGGCATAGGATATATCTCCAGCAACTTCTTGCAAGAGTGAAATTTCATCTTTATTCTTGAGATAAACGGCATCAACGGAGAGGGTGAGATTGCCGTATACTCTTTCACCATATTGTAACTGTATGCTAAAAGCCCCATTATTCTCATATAAACCTGCAAACGGACATTCTGCGCAACTTTTCTTCGTATTATCAATCGATAAAAAGCCATCACTTTGATCGGCGACGCTTTGAATACAAGTGGGAATCCATCCGCTTTCGATTTTATTTTTTAATCGACTGAAATCTTCTGAATCATCGGCACTGGTAATATGGTGGACACTTTGATCTTCATTGTAGAGGACAATCCATGCATTACTGTAAACACGGTTTGTAACCAAGATATTACAAATATCCTCTACTAATTTCTCTTTGTTTTTTTCTCTGACAATCAGTTGGTTGACACCACGTATAACAGAAATTACATCGGTTAAATGGGCATTTTTTAAGATATGTTTTGAAATTTTTCGTATCGTATGATAAGAAATCAGAAACAACAACAACAATAATAATGAACCTATTAAAAGACTAATATTATGGTACTTTACGTGTACAGCATCGGAATAGTGCTTAAAATTATTAGCTTTTTTTTGTGCATAAAAATGAAGTTTTAGCGTTGAATCCTCTAATTTTAAAACCTGATTGGCCCCTTTACCTTTGGTGATGGCAATAGCCTCTGCTCTTTTATTATTTTTGAGCAATCGGATGACATCATCACGTATCGGTTTCCACTCACGAAACAACACTCTTATCTGCTCTTCGAGTTTTTTTCCCTCTTCATCTTTGAGGCTTTTTTGGATGATCGTTAGATAGTGATAGACATGTTGCTCATGCTTATTAACTTCTTTCATACCTTTTTGCAACTCTTCATCTGATTGGGCTAAAACAATATCTTTCATATCACGATGAATTCTATAGACATCCGATTGAACCATTAAAGTGGCATTAGAGACTTTAAAAGGGTATTCAAAAAGATCGTGTGTGATTTTCTTCATTTCATGAATTTGATAAAGACTATAAAGCTTTGAAATTATGATAAGAGTGGATATGAGGAGAAATACGATTAAAATAAAACGTATCTCTTTGTGGCTTTGCAGATTGATTTGCATCAATTTTCCCCTTTCCATAGAGCCTAGAGAGTGTAGTATATTAAGAATTAGTTTTGATTGTATATCAGCTAGCCTAAAACTTTTATTTAGCGGTTAATTTGGTATAATGAGAGATATGTACCCCGCTTAGGAGCCGTTATGGAGTGTGAGTTTCCCACTATTAATGCAACCAATAATGAAATAAAAATAATTTTTGAAAAAGTAAAAACGATTGCGGTTCTAGGACTCTCCCCCGATTCGAGCAAAGACAGTTACCGTGTTGCCGAGTATCTTAAAAATGCGGGTTATACGATTATCCCGATCTACCCTAAAGAAGAGACTATTTTAGGGGAAAAGGTATACCGTTCACTCGCAGAGATTCCGTGTGCGGTTGATATGGTCAATATTTTCCGTAAGCCCGATGCACTGGATGCCATTGCCGATGCGTGTATTGCACGCGGTGATGTTAAAGTGTTCTGGGCACAAAAAGGGATTGTCAATAACGAAGCTGCTGAAAAAGCACGTAGTGGCGGTATGGATGTCGTACAAAATCATTGCAGTATGGTCGAACATCGACTGATACACGGTTAAAGGGAAAAATTGATCGAATTAAACACGATATACGAAGCGCATGAACGGATACGCGGAACCGTTGTTAAAACTCCTTTTGCTTATGCACCGAGATTGAGCGAACAATGCGGTATTGAAGTCTATCTCAAAAAAGAGAATCTCCAAGTGACCGGAGCTTTTAAAATTCGCGGTGCTTACAACAAAATCGCTACCTTGAGCGAATCCGAACGGGCGCAAGGGGTTATAGCCGCAAGTGCGGGGAATCATGCACAAGGTGTCGCGATGGCCGCTCAAATCTTCGGCATCCAAGCATTGATTGTTATGCCAGAATCAACGCCGCTGACAAAGATAAACGGAGTGCGTTATTATGGAGCCGAAGTTATTTTGGCCGGAAGTAACTATGATGAAGCGTATGCGTATGCATCCGCCTACGGAGAAAAGCATAGTATGGTATTTGTCCATCCATTCGCCGATGAAGCGGTTATGGCAGGGCAGGGAACCATTGCATTAGAGATGATCGATTCAATCAAAGATTTGGATGCAATCATCATCCCAGTCGGAGGAGGGGGATTGATTTCGGGAATGGCTTCCGCCATCAAAGCGTTAGCACCTCATATCCGTGTTATCGGTGTTAACGCAGTGGGGGCTCCCGCAATGCGAGAATCGTATGAAGCTAAAACACCCATAGACAGTACTGCGGTTCGTACTATTGCTGATGGTATCGCGGTTCGTGATACTTCACCCATCACGTTAGGACATATCCTTGAGACGGTTGATGAAATCGTCAGTGTTGATGATGAAGAGATTGCCAATGCGATTTTGTTTTTGCTAGAGCGTCAGAAACTGGTGGTTGAGGGGGCAGGGGCTGTCGGGGTTGCCGCATTGCTGCACGACAAATTAAGCCACTATCGGGGCAAAAAGGTGGGAGCTGTCCTCAGCGGCGGAAATATGGACGTTACGCTTCTCTCGATTATTATCGAAAAAGGGCTTATCAAATCGGGTCGAAAGATGAAATTGACGGTCACACTGGTTGATAAACCGGGTGCATTGATGCATCTCACAGAGATGCTGCAAGGACTTAACGCCAATATCGTTCATATTGCGTATGATCGTACCTCTACGACACTGGCATACGGTGATGCCAATGTTATGATCCATTTGGAGACTAAAGGGCAGGATCATCAGCAGCAAATTCGTACATTATTAAAAGAACACCGCTATCTCAGTAGCGAAGAGCATTAAGGATAGAGGAATGGAGGTTCTAAAATTATTCGATTTTAAACAGCCGATACTCCTTCTAAAAACACTTTTAAATGGAAACTTGGGCGTTATTGATGCCCAAAACACCCTTCGTATTATCCATGCAGGAAATTATGGCGTTATTGACGGCTTCAAAACCAAGATTGTCCATGAACGCTATAGCGGAAGTTTTACAGATATATCCCTCGATGGGGAACACTCTATTTCCGCGGTATCGGGAACCAATCAAGCCTCTTTATTTAGCTTATCCAAAAAAGGGCTGCTTAATAAAGTAGGGCGACATGACGGTGAAGTTGAGAGCGTCGGATTCGATCCGGAGGGGCGCTATTGCGTTACATGCGGAAAAGACGGCAAAGCATTCGCATGGGTAATAGAAACTTCACGTTTGGCGTTTACCCTTCCTGAACATTCTGACGTAATCAGTACGGTTTCATTTCATGATAACGGTCAATGGGTTGCTACGGGAAGTTATGACAAAAGCATTAAACTGCTCAATATCTCAACCATGCAACAGTCGATAAAATTGCTCGGACATTCGAGTAAAATAGTCTCCATTATCTTCTTGCCTCATGCCCATATTCTCTCCGCTGAACGTGAGGGAGGGTTGATTGTTTGGGATATGAATAGCTCTAAAGTCTCCAAACGCCTCCCCAAAATGAATGATGATGTTACCGCTATGTGCATCAGTTCCGATAAACAATTCGTTTTTGTCGGAACTAAACTCGGCTATATCGGACTGTACGATATGCAGAGCATGGAACAAATTACTCCCCGCTATATTAAAGAGAGCGAAGAGATAACCTCTCTGACCCTCTTAGATAATCCGCTCCGTTTGGCTGTCGGCACTATTGAGGGTAAAATTCGTATTTACACCCTTAAAGAAGATGAAGAAACGTATGCGCAGATGCTTCGTGAACAGCAATACAATACATTTTATGCCGCAGTTGAAGCAAATCCGATGCTACTGTATTCAGAGTCTTACGCACTAGCAGAGCAAATATGGTTAGAGATTCTTGAGGAGGCTCGTCATTGTATTGAAAAAAGTGAACGGCAAAAACTCACAGAGCTGTTTTCCCTCTACAGCGATGTTCCGAAAAAAAATACCATTATTAACCAAATACTCAGCTCGTATGAAAAATATGAACAATTCCAAACTTATGTGATGGAAGGGCATCTTCCTCTGGCCTATTCTTTAGCCAAACAATATTCTGCTCTTCAGGAGACAGAGCTCTATCTT
This sequence comes from Sulfuricurvum sp., assembly GCA_024637215.1. Lineage (GTDB taxonomy): Bacteria > Campylobacterota > Campylobacteria > Campylobacterales > Sulfurimonadaceae > Sulfuricurvum. Next base: position 31,346 of record JAGXFM010000079.1, on the reverse strand, counting down.
AAATTAGAACGAAGATGGAAAAAGTTATTTTTCAAGGCACAAGAGCTTATCTTGGAGTCGAGAGGCGAAGAGCAGGCACGGCAGTTACTAGCCCCATTTCGAGGAATATCAGAGAAAACCGTACTGATTCAACAACTCTTTGAACAACGTAAAATGTATGCCTATATTAAAAAGATTCTTGGACAGCAGGATTATGTGAAATTTTTTGCTCTTGTCAAAATGCACCCGTTTTTAAAAGAGTTTGCAGAATACGCTTCCGTCATGGAGTACGCCAATATGCTTTTTATTCAAGCTCAAAAAGCGTATAACAACGGTGATTATGCGACGGCAAAAAAAGCGTGTAAAATTTTAGTTTCTTTTCCTGATTTCGCAAAAGAAGCTCAGGAAATGGAAGATACGATACGGGTGAAACACCTTTTCTACGACGCCATAACATCAAAAAATCTCTCAAATGCGTTCTCCTATCTCAGCACTTATCCTCTGCTGTATGATGTCCCAGAGGCTAAATTATTAGAACATCAATGGAATGAGATTGTTGATGATGCACGGCGATTTGCTTCTATCGGGAGCGCGCAGGAGACCCTTGAAATTTTTCAGCCCTATTTTGATGTACGGGACAAATATGCGGCGATGGCAGCGGTGATTTCGCAGGCCTATTGCGTTCAACTTGAACAAAAAATCCAATTCAAACTCCCGCAAGAGATCATTGAAAACGGCATACAAAATTATGTAGAAATCTTCGGAATCGATGAGGGGATCAGGAGTGTGTGCGATTATTTTAAATTATTATATCAACCAACCCTTGATCTGGAACAGCTTGACCAAGGCTCTTTGCAAGGATGGATCCCTTCTAATATTTTGCATGACATTACACAACGAGTCTAAATGATCGCCGTTGATTTGGGATCGAATACGATCCGATGTATCGAGTATGACGGAGTTTATTGGGGGAAAAGTTTTGAAAAGATTGTAAGAACGGCGGAAGCACTCCAAAAGAGCAACCAAATTTCAGATCAGGCACTTCGTCGGATAATAGATGCGATCCATGAAGCCAAAGTCCATATCGATTTTTCCCATCAAAGTGTCGTAGCCTACACTACCGCAGCCATGAGGCTCGCCTCCAACAGCCAAGATATCATTGATACGATCAAAACTGAAACCGGTATCGTATTTAAAATCATTACCTCTGAAAAAGAGGCAGAGCTTACACTGGGCGCCGTTCGTTATCGTCTAAATCAACTTGCACTTGAACCTGCATCGTTTCTTCTCGCCGACATCGGCGGCGGATCTACGGAACTCATACAGCACACAAACGATAGCTATCACTCTATCAGTTTAAATATCGGAATCGTAACCCTCTCAGAAAGCGTCTTCTCCGAATCGCAGCTCAAGGAAAAAATTCAAATTTTTAAAGCAAAAATCCGAGAATCACTCCACCTATCCAAACCTGTCCAGCTCGTCCTTACGGCAGGAACCCCCACAACAATGGCGGCATATTTGAACGGAATGGATTATGAAAGTTATGATCCAAAAAAAATCAACGGATATGTACTATCGCTATCCGATTGCTACCGCGTCTATGATGCTCTATTGGGGATGGACGAGACAACACGCGCACGTTACGTAGGGGTAGGGAGAGAAAATCTTATTATTGCCGGTATTTTAATGGTAACCGCAATCTACGAAGTACTCCACACTGAAGAAGCCATTATTATTGATGATGGATTAAGAGAAGGGATAGCGTTAGAATATTACAAAGTGCACTAAAATTTTGACCATCCCGTGAAGTTAGCTATAATAGAAAATAAAAAATGGGGGCAGAATATTGAAATTAACTAATATTAAGCGTGTCGGAATCCTTCTGCGCCCCTCTACACCTGAGCTAAAAGATATGTTTTTTGAAGCTAAACGGATCTTCGAATCCCGAGGTATTGAGGTCATTATCGATAATATCAGCGGAGGAATGATCGGGTCAATGGGGCAGCCTTTTGAGATGATGTGCCAAAGTTCCGACTTTTTAGTAACGATTGGAGGGGATGGGACCCTGATATCCGCCGTTCGCCGCTCGTATCGCTATCAGCTCCCTGTTTTAGGTATTCATGCCGGAAAACTCGGATTTCTAGCCGATCTCGATTTTTCTGAGCTTGAATCTTTTGTGGAAAAAATGTTAGTGGGGGAGTATCGTATTGATCAGCGCGCCGTTTTACAAGCGACAATCGTAACCCCAAGCGGTGAGAATGAGATTTTTGCATTTAACGATATCGTTCTAACCCGTCCCTCCATCGCTAAAATGATTCACCTCGAAACCTTTGTGGATGGACGAAGCTTTAACACCTATTACGGTGACGGTGTGGTTATCTCTACACCGACAGGCTCGACTGCGTATAACCTCTCAGCCGGAGGCCCTGTACTCTTTCCTCTCACGCAAGTCTTTTCGTTAACCCCCATTTGTCCCCATTCTCTAACCCAACGTCCTGTGGTATTACCGGGACATTTCGAGATTGAAATGAAAACACCCGATCCAAGTGCGTTGGTTATTATCGACGGACAGGATTTGGTAGAGATCAGCGATAGCGATACGGTACATATTAAACTAGCAGACGGTGCGGCCCATTTAATTCACCGTAAAGAGTTTAATTATTTTGAAGTTCTCAAAGAAAAATTGGGGTGGGGGAATTAATGATCGAGAGGTTTTATCTCAAGGAATTTTTGACATTTAAAGAGGCCGATTTAGAATTTCATCCGGGTCTGGTTGTCTTTACGGGACCTAGCGGAAGCGGAAAATCGATTCTAATGCGTTCTATTTTAGCGTCTGTCGGATTGGAAAACGTTGAGGCACAAATTTGTGAATCGAGTGTTTCATGGAGTATCGATGAAGAACGTTACGGACTTCAAAATGAACCGATCAACATTTTTCGGCATGTTAAAAAAGAGAAGACCCGTTATTTTATCAATAACCAAAGCACATCAAAATCATCAATGGAATCAATCAGTTCCGGCTATCTAAGACATTTGAGTCTCAAAGATTACAGTGATTTCGAGCCCTCTGCATTGCTCTCTTTACTGGATGAGCGAATCGGTACCCATCAACCTACGCACACTCTGGTATTAGAATCACACCGTAGCCAATACGCCCAATACAAAACACTCTCTGATGAGCTTAATGCTATTGAAGAAAAAGAAAAAAATCTTGCTGAACTAAAAGAATTTGCCCTTTACGAGATCACTAAAATCGATGCCATCAAACCGTGTATCGGTGAAGATGAAGAGTTAAATCAAATCAAAAAACAACTCTCTAAAAAAGAGAAGATCGAAACGGCTATCACACAAGCACAAGCCATTTTTACCCATGAATCGCATGTCAGCTCCGCACTAAGCTTGTTAGAAGCAGAGAGTGCCTTTTTTGATGATGCCATGAATGAGTTACGAAATCTCTTTGAAAGTTCAATGGAACGCCTCGAAGAGTTGGAAGATATTTCCGTCGAATCCGTATTGGACCGTATTGAACAGATTTCTGAGCTCAAGCGACGTTATGGCAGTGTGGAAGAGGCTCTCGCCTACCGTGATCAAAAAGCTCACGAGCTTGAGTCGTATGAGAGTATTGAACACTCTAAAGGCGATTTGATCAAACGTATTACTACATTAAAAGGATCGTTAGAAAACTCTGCAAAAGAACTCTCTCACGTACGTCTTGAGGCACTTAATACAACCCTTGCATCCCTTAACGGTTATTTGGGGATGCTCTATTTGCGTGAAGCTACGTTAGAGCTTGCCCCATGTCCACTCAATGCGACCGGAAGCGATAAAGTCTTACTCGGTCTTTCAGGGACAAAACTGGATAAACTCAGTTCAGGAGAATTCAACCGTTTACGCTTGGCACTACTGGCATTAGGGGTTGAAAGTATGGAAGGAAACGGCGGCGTGTTAATGCTCGATGAGATCGATGCGAACTTAAGCGGGGAAGAGTCTATGAGTGTCGCCAAAGTATTGCGCCATTTATCATCCCGTTATCAAATTTTCGTTATCTCCCATCAGCCTCAACTTACTTCAATGGGGCAGCAGCACTTTTTGATTTACAAAGAGGATGAAAGCCATGTACGTGAGTTAAATGATGAAGAGCGTATCGAAGAGATTGCCCGTATTATCAGCGGTGATAGTGTGAGTGATGAAGCGCGCGGATTTGCACGAGATTTATTTGAACGTTCAAAGGTCATAGGATGATTATCGATACGCATGTCCATTTGGATGACGAACGCTACTTGGAAGACTTTGATGCCATGATGAAGCGTGCACATGATGCGGGAGTGGAAGCCTTTATCATTCCGGGGGCACACCCTAGTACCTTAAAACGTGCCCTAGAAATATCCGAACAGTATGAAAATGTTTATTTTGCAGTCGGAGTCCACCCTTACGATAAGGAGAGCATTGATTTTATTGACTATGATCTCTACGCATCTCATCAAAAATGTGTTGCTATCGGTGAATGCGGGTTGGATTATTTTCGTCTTGAGGGGTCAGATGAAGAGCAACAGATCGAGAAAAAGACTCAAGATGATGTTTTTCGACGCCAAATTAGACTGGCAAAACGCTTTCAAAAACCGTTAATAGTCCATATCCGTGATGCAAGTCATGATGCGAAAACCGTACTGCTTGAAGAAGGAGCCGGTGAGGTCGGCGGTGTTTTGCATTGTTACAACGCCGATGATGAGCTTTTATCCCTCTCTAATCAAGGATTTTATTTCGGTATCGGAGGAGTAGTCACCTTTCAAAATGCTAAAAAACTCATCAACATTCTCCCACGCATTCCGCTAGAGAAACTTCTGATTGAAACCGACGGCCCCTACCTTACCCCTCATCCCCATCGAGGAAGCCGAAACGAGAGTGCCTATACTCTTTATATTGCGGATAAAATGGGTGAGCTGTTAGGAAAAAGCAGCTCTGAAATAGCGACGCTTACAACCATGAACGCAAAAAAGCTGTTTGCACTAGGCTAGGGTAGAGGAGAGGGATATGAAGCATTATTTATTGGCATTGATACTGCTTATCCCCGTAGCTCTTAATGGGGTAGGGTTTGACCCCAAAGATAAAAAAATGATTGAGGTTCTTCGCCATTTTGATATCCCTGCATCTTATTTGAAAGATCCTTATCTGCACGATATCTATGCACAGAAAAAGCGTGAATGTACGTTAGATGGATTTGCCGACTTATCCGAAAATGCGGATGTATTTATCCCAATGCTCACCTCTTTGATCGCACAATCCGATTTACCGAGTGAATTTTTATTTGTTACATTGGTCGAGTCTCAATTGCATGGAAGTGCCACATCGACACGCGGTGCCGCAGGAATATGGCAATTTATGGAGAGTACGGGAAAACTACATGGATTGCGCGTCAATAATTTTGTCGATGAACGTCGTGATCATATTAAATCGACCCGTGCCGCTATCGCATATTTAAGCAGCCTTAAAAAACAGTTTGGAAAATGGTACTTGGCATTGATAGCCTATAACTGCGGCGATGGAAGACTCTCACGTGCGATCCGTAAAGCGGGGACAACCGACATCCACGTTTTAACCGATCCGAAACGGGGACTTCTTCCTCCTGAGAGCCGTAAATATATTCGAAAAGTTATCGCATTATCGTTATTGGCGACGGATGAGATTTTTTTGTCTAAAATTCAATTCGATACTTCTCTTGAGACGGCACAAGAAAATCCTATCGCAACCGTATATCTTCCCGAAGGTGAAAAGATTGACAGAATTGCTGCTGTACTCGAAATGCCGAAAAAAAATCTCCTTAGCCTCAATACCCATCTTAAAAAAGGGGTAACGCCTCCCAATGAGCAATCCTATCCGGTCTATATCCCTAAAAATAAGTTGGATGAGTTTCATCAAAAATATCGGACTAAAGGGCTACAGGGCTATTTTCTAATGCATCGGGTAAAATCAGGAGAGACGATAGAGCAACTCTCTAAGCGCTACAACGTCCCTAAAACTTCTATCATGATGGAAAATATGATCGGAGATAATGAAGATCGAACGATCAACCGACATGTAAGAATTCCTATTAATAAACCATTTTTGAAAAATCCGCGTCTGCACAGTGCAAAATCGGGTGAAACTCTTGCTTCAGTAGCAACATTGTATAATATAACACTTGATCAACTTAAATTAAAAAATCCGTTTATATCAAATGCATTGCATGAAGGAGAGGAGATACGAATTGGTGATTAAAACCCTTTTAGTGGTGCTGATTATTTTATTTGGAGGATGTACGACTAAAACCAGTTCCTACTCGTATCAGCCAAAACCCTCCCAAAAATACCCATCTGAGCAACTCGCGATGGCTCCGTCAAATGTCTATAAAAAGAATGGGGAACTTCACGCGACTATGCGCCCCTATACCGTCTTCGGAAAAGAGTATTATCCTACCGTTGTACGGGTAGGGGATACCTTTAGCGGTCGTGCGAGCTGGTACGGGCCAGATTTTCATGGCAAATCTACCTCTAACGGGGAAGCCTATGATATGTATGCCATGACAGCAGCCCATAAAACACTCCCGATGAATACGGTTGTCAGAGTTACCAATATGGAGAACAATGCCCAAACGATTGTTCGGATCAATGACCGTGGCCCGTTTATTGAGAGCCGAATCATCGATCTCTCCTACGCCGCGGCAGAGAAAATCGGCGTTTCTAAAAAAGGGACGGCTCCTGTAACTTTGGAAGTATTAGGGTTTGAGCCTACAAATATGCGATCAATTGACATGACACGGTTGGCAAAAGGTCCGAAAGAGTCAGTATTGAATGCTTTCTTTGTCCAAATCGGATCATTCGAGCGATTTGAAGGTGCGCTAAGTACGAAACAGAAGTACACTTCTTTCAATGGCTATTCTGCAATCATTAAAGATACAGAGTATAATAACAAACGACTATTTCGTGTATGGCTCGGCGGATTTAAAAGTGAAGCCGAAGCTCGCGATTTCATTTCACGGGGCTATTTCGAAGGCTCCTTTATTATAAGGGAATAAGATGATCCAAAAAAAACGTCAGACCAAAGAGACCGATATTGACTTGTCACTCCGCATTGCAGGAGAGGGCAAAAGTACAATCTCGACAAAAGTGGGGTTTTTGGATCATATGTTGGAAAGTTTTGCCAAACACTCGCAGATTGATCTGATACTAACCTGTAATGGGGATGTCCATATAGACGATCACCACAGTGTCGAAGACATCGGTATTGTTTTAGGTCAAGCACTGCGTGAAGCAATCTATCCGATCGAAAATGTAGAACGTTTTGGAAGTGCTACCATCGTTATGGATGAAGCGGCAGTGGTATGCGACTTGGATTTGAGTAATCGTCCTTTTTTAGTGTATGATGTCCCTGTATCAGGCAAAATCGGGGCGTTTGAAGCCGAACTTGCCGAAGAGTTTTTCCGTGCTGTTGTCTTTAACGCCGGGATCACTGCGCACATTATTATGCAACGTGGTAAGAACAAACACCATATTATCGAAGCGGCATTTAAATCACTGGCCGTTGCCCTTCGCCGCGCACTGGATCGTAATGATCGTGCCGGAGTCCCTAGCACTAAAGGTGTTTTATGATTAAACTGCTGATTTTGGATATTGATGGATGTATGAGTGACGGTAAAATGATTTATACAGCTGATGGGCTGGAACTCAAAAACTTCAATGTCAAAGACGGGTTTGCGATTAAATCGTGGATTAAAATGGGGCATAGTGCTGCTATTATCACAGGACGTAACTCAACAATTACAGCTAATAGAGCTAAAGAGCTTGATATAGTACATGTACATCAAGGGGTAAAAGACAAACGTGCCGTTGCGATAGCTATGTGTTCTGAGCTTGGGATTGAACCGCACGAAGTTGCGGTTATCGGCGATGATTTGAATGATTACAATCTACTGCAATGGGCAGGGCAGGCATATACACCACAAGACGGTTCAGAATATCTGAAAAGCTTTGCAGAGGTTTTGGATCGATGCGGCGGTGATGCATGCGTTCGGGAAATGATTGAAAAAGTGATTCGTCGTAACGGCGAAGAAGAAAAATTTTTAGCATTGTGGATCTAAATGTCAATTAACCTTTTTTTTGTTTTAATTCTTGGATTATTATTGGGCATGTACGGTTATTTCGCTCCGAACTATGCTGCTGTCCATGAGATCAAAGAGATTCCTAAAATAGAACTCATCGATTTTACACTTTATGAAATTTCTCATAAAGGGATTGATCATATTTTAGAAGGGGATAAGGGGAAAAAGTTTGATGAGTATTATGTGATAACATCAGCTAAATTTAGCGATAATACGAAAAATTTATTTCATACTATCCAAGCCGATACTGTCGATTATCGAAATGATATTATCAAGCTTAACGGTCATGTACATTATAAGAGAGATGACGGTTTGGAATTTCGCTCAAACGAGGGGACGTACAATACAAAAGCCTCTCTTATCGATACCCGCGGTTCTTTTGTTATCACTCAAAACAAGAATCGAATAGACGGTAACGGATTGCTTTATAATACGGAAGCTAAAACCGTTTCCGCGAATCAAGTACACGGCAGTTACCAATTAAAATAGGAATATTATTATGATAATACGAAATCTACTATTCATTTCTCCCTTATTATTTGCTCTATCATGGAGCGAAGAACTTAAAGTAATTTCCGATAACTTTAAAGGAGACCAGCAAAAAGGGGTCTCTGTCTTTACCGGAAATGTAAAAGTAACAAAAGGACGTGATGAACTCAACGCTTCTAAAGTGACGATTTACACAGATAAAGAGAACAAACCGACGAAATATTTTGCAGAGGGAGACGTATCTTTTTACATCGTAACGGAACTGGGTGAAAAATATAAAGGTAGATCTCAAACGGCCATCTACCTCCCGGTTGAAAGTGAATACCAATTTTACAAAAAAGTTGACTTGATCCGTATTGATGATTATCGTCGTGTAAAAGGGGACAAAGTGGTCATTAATACCATACAAGGACATGCTTCGGCTGAAAGTGCCAATGATGAACCGGTAGTGATGACATTCACCCTCCAAGATAAAAAATCAAAAGAAAAAAGTCCTCTCAAATGATTGAAATTATCGACTCTGTCTTTGTCACATCGGCTCCGAATATCCGCTTAACGCCGGAAAATGAGTATCAAAACGAAGTGGCATTTATGGCTCGTTCCAATACAGGGAAAAGTTCACTGCTTAATACCCTTACCAAACGTAAATCACTTGCAAAAGTTTCTGCAACACCGGGTAAAACCCGCTTAATCAACTATTTCGATGTGATATTTGCCGATCGGGATACGAATGAGCGCTTAAGTGCCAAATTTGTTGACTTGCCGGGATTTGGATATGCGAAAGTAGCCAAATCACTTAAAACCGATTGGGAAAGCAATCTCACAGGCTTTATCTCTGAACGAAAACAAATACGTATTTTTGTCCACCTGATCGATTGCCGTCACCCCGATTTAGAGATTGACCGCTCTGTCAGTAGCTATTTAGATGAAATTTGCACTCAGGATCAAACGATTGTCACCATTTTTACAAAAATCGATAAATTAAATCAAAAAGAGCTTAATGAGTTAAAAAAACGGTTTCCGGGTGCCATCATGGTCTCTAATTCAAAACGTCGTGGAGTTGACGCCATTGTCGAACATCTCTACCGATTGCTGAAAAGTAATGAAGCATGAGTATTACCTATAAAAAACCGACCCTTCATGATATTCCCGCAATGCAGTTATTAGTAGCTCCTGAAATAGAGAGCGGTGTAATTTTGCCTCGCAGCAATGATGAAATCGCCACCAACATACGATCTTATTTTTTAGCTATGGATAGTGAGAAGTTAGTCGGATTTGTTGCGTTACATATCCATTCTCCCTCTTTAGCGGAACTTCGATCTATGATCATCGATACAGACTATCGAGGACGTAATATTGGGAGTAATTTAGTTGAAAATGCGTGTGAAGAAGGTCGCCGTTTAGGTTTAAAAGAGGTTTTAGCGTTGACGTATCAACAACGCTTTTTTGAACGTTTGGGATTTATTGAAATTCCCAAAGAATCTATCCCCGAACATAAAATCTGGGCAGATTGTATTAAATGTAAACACTTTCCGATATGCAACGAAGTTTCTCTTATCAAAACGTTATAAGTCGACTTTTTTTAGTCGCCTTATTCGTTATTTACATTAGCCTGAGCAGCATGTATCTCCTATTGCCACCCTTGCTGGCACTACTTTTTTTTCTCTATTATGATGCACTTACTAAAAATGATCTTTTTGCTTTAGTAACGGTAATCATTATGCTTCTGGTATTTGAAGCTGAAAAAGGATTTTGGTTTGGAAGTACCGTTATATTTTTCACCTTTTTATCCCGTTATCTGCTTCCAAAAATTGAGCAGACCATTCAATGTAAACCTTGTATTGCCGGGATTTTTGTTGCATTGGGGTACATTGGGTATTGGGTATTTATGTGGTTTGTGAATCAAGTGCTTTTATTGAGTGTTCCTGTCATTGACTGGCATACTGTTCTCTATATGATTATAGAATTTTTAATTATTGCGGCGTTAGTATGAAAATTAGAATTTTATTGACTTTTTTTGTTATTGTCTGGATTGGTCTCGTTGTTCGGGTATTCCATCTCTCTGTTCAATCTAATGATTATTATGAAAATCTTTCAGAAAACAATAGTATAAAATCCGAACTCTCTGCTCCGGTACGCGGTGAAATACTCGATCGTAACAATGAGCCTATTGCGATTAATGAGTTGGGTTTTAAAATCGCTTTTGCCCCGCACTTGACCAAAGGCAAGGATACCACGCGTTTGGAAAAAGAGATCGCTTATTTACTCTCAATGATTCCGACATTGGACGGCAAAAAAATAGCAAAAACCTATAAACAGCAGGATTCTTACTATAACCATGCATTTATCGATGTTGTTGATTTTGTCCCGCATGAAACGGTTATTCCCCTCTATGCATTAATGAATTTGCGTGAAACGATTAAAATATCCCCTTCACCAAAACGGCTCTATCCTTATGGACTTGTCGGATCGCATTTCATAGGATATGTGGCAAAAGCCAACCAAAAAGAGATCAATGCCGACCCATCCTTACAGCTTTTAGGTCACGTCGGTAAAAATGGGATTGAGAAATACTACAACCGTTACCTCCAAGGAGTTGCGGGAGAACGCCGTATTAAAGTAAATGCACACAATGTTGAAATCGAAGAATTAGGGCGAAGCGCAACGCAAGAGAATCGTAACTTAATACTCAATATTGATATGAACCTTCAAAATTTTATTACACAAGCTTTTGAAAAACGGGTCGGTGCTGTCATTGTTATGGATATTCACGGTGCGGTATACGCTGCGGGCAGCTATCCCGAATATGATCTTAATACCTTTGTATCAGGGATTAGCTCTACGGATTGGAATGCACTTATGTCCAGCGTGGATGCCCCTTTCACCAACAAAATGATTAATGGGCTCTATCCTCCGGGATCTACTATTAAAACAGAGATGGGACTCATCTATACTACCTCCGGAATGTTGAATGAGCACAGTTCTATACAGTGCAGCGGATCAATGAAACTCGGTAACCGTGCATTCCGTTGTTGGAAAAATCATGGTCACGGAACTACAGATTTACCGAAAGCCATTACACAAAGTTGTGATGATTATTTTTACAAAGGATCGCTGCAAGTCGGTATCGAGCGGATGAGTACGGGGCTCATGCGTATGGGACTCGGTAAAAAAACAGGGATCGACTTACCGAACGAATTTATAGGAACAGTCCCTAGCCGTACATGGAAGCGAGAAAAGTTTAAAAAACCATGGTATCAGGGTGAAACCCTCAATACCTCGATCGGTCAAGGGGATTTTCTCGTCACACCGATGCAGATTGCACAGCAAACAGCACTTATGGCAACAGGATTGCTACCTATACCCCATATTGCAAAAAGAATTGGAAATAACCCCTATACACCAAAACCTTTGGATGTATTAACCCCTCACGAAAAAGAGAAACTCCCGATCATTCAAGATGCGATGCGAGGCGTATGTAATGATCCAGGCGGTACGGCAAAAGCGTATGTTTATACCCGATTTCCAATTGCAGGTAAAACCGGAACAGCACAAACAACCGGAATCGCTCAAGGGGTAAAGGAGCGTCAAAACGAACATTCAATGGATTATTTTAGCCGATCTCACGCATGGTTTACAACCTATGGACCTGCCGACAATCCACAGTTTATCGTTACGGTTATGGTTGAGCATGGAGGACACGGCGGCGAAGCAACGGGAGGTATGATTTCATCTATCTATAACAAACTTGACGATTTAGGGTATATTAAAAAAGCTCCCCCTCAGGAACAATAGTTACTCTTCGAGTGTTCGGACAATCAGACTTTTAGGAAGATTGAACTTTTCAATCATCTCTACCTCTTTCTCCCGCATCTCCCCTTTGTCAGTCTCATGATCGAATCCAAGCAGATGAAGTATTCCATGGATAAAGAGTAGGGCGATTTCGTCGTTTTCCGTATGTCCGAGCGCTTGTGCGACACTTTCAACTTTTTGGACACTAATCACGATACTCCCAAGAGGCGCATTAGGGAATGGATCACTCGGAAAACTAAGGACATCGGTTGCATTGTCAATACCGCGAAACTCACGATTAATTTCGGCGATCTCACTATTATCGGTGAGTATTAACTCAATCTCTTGTGTTGTTAAGACGTCGGCTATTTGTTCTAATAGGTCAAAATTATAATTTTTGTCGGTTCGGTTATCTAATTCTATCATGATGATATTGTAACACAGGGGATACTTTTTTGATCCCATTTTGATACCGAAACGTCTATAATTTCTTTCCTCATTGAAAACACTTCCGAAACATGAAATCGTAACACAATAATCACGGAAGTGGACGAGATGGGGATCTTTATACATCCCATTGCTCCCTAAGCAACTCCCTGCTAAAATTATTCCTATGAAAAAGAAAGCACTTTGTATTATGAGCGGTGGTATGGATTCGACTCTTGTCGCTTACATCATGCGCTCACGCGGCTACGAGATCGTGGCTCTCCATTTCAACTATGGACAGCGCACCGTAGAGAAAGAACTATCCTGTTTTAGAAATATTTGTGACGATTTAGGGGTGAGTGAAAAATATGAGATTGATCTCGATTTTTTCAAAACCATCGGTGCTTCAGCTCTAACCGATCATACTATCACAGTTCCTACAGGTGGTGTTGAATCGGGGGTACCGATCACCTATGTACCGTTTCGTAATGGAATATTTCTCTCTATCGCAACGGCAATCGCCGAAAAAGAGGGGTGCAGTGTTATCGCTATCGGTGTCGTCGAAGAGGACAGCAGCGGGTATCCCGACTGTCGGGAAGCCTTTATCGAGACATTTCAGAACGCGGCAAATTTGGGAACGAAAGAGACGACAAATATTACGATAGAGATGCCGTTGGTACATCTGCAAAAATCTCAAATTGTTGAAGAGTCACTTCGACTGGGTGCACCGCTTCATCTTACATGGAGCTGCTACCAAAGCGAAGAGAGAGCGTGCGGTGTCTGCGATAGCTGCCGTCTGCGTCTGCGCGGATTCGAACGTGCCGGAGCGGTTGATCCTATAGCGTATGTTTGATTCTCACACCTCACCGATAACGATCCATTATCGCCCTCGAAATCGTAACACCTATATCACCATTACCCACAGCGGTGAAGTGTGTGTTCGTACCCCCATCAAAATCGAGCAAAGTATTCGTGCAATTTTAGCTGAAAGGGAGCGTTGGATACGTTCTAAACTTATCGCAATAGCCTCCGCTCCTCTAGCGCATCACACTCTCGGTGAAACAATACGTTTTAGGGGAGAATGCATACCTCTCTCTCAATTACCCAATCTTTTAGAAAGTATACAAAAAGTAAAAAATAGTGTTAATATTGAAAAATATTACAATAGTTTTTATAAAAATGAAGCACTTTTAACCCTTCCTTCACGTGTATCGCATTATGCACGTAAGATGAATTTACACCCGAACGAGATACGATTTAAAAAGATGCGGCGACGCTGGGGGAGCTGCAATAGCGAGGGAATCGTAACGCTTAATACCATGATGATGCAGCTCTCTTATACGCATATCGATTACATTATCGTTCATGAATTAGCTCACTTGCGCCATATGAACCATTCTAAAGATTTTCATAATTTGGTACGGAGTATTTTAGATAATGAGAGACTCTTACGTCGTGAGTTAAAACAAATTCGAATAGGTTAAAAGTCAAGTTCCAGCTGTTTCATAGCAGATCGAGTAGGGTTTAATATCCCCTTGTCCACCCCTGCAACAAGGGCAAAATGAAAAACTGCCGATTGTAAAATAGCCAATACCTCTTCAGAATAACGGTAGAAAATAATATTCTCTACCCCTATTGTTATACTTGAACGCATACTCTCAGGTAGGAGATAAATTATTTTTGCCCATGCTGCCTGTGCATCTAAAAAATCAATCTGCTCATCAATCAGCTCAAGAAGGGGTTCGAATATAACTACCCGATCACTGCTTCCGAACTCTTTACTCTCCAATCTCGAATTGGTAAAGACAGGGATAAAATGTCCCATTTTACTAAATCCGCGTATTTGAAAAGGAATACGCAAAAAAGTATAGAAAAAGAGGATATGTTCCAAATAGGGGATGAAAAATGGTGAGAGCATCTGACGCTCGTAAAAAGTATCATTGTGGATAAAAGAAGTCTCAAATAAAGTTTGCTCAATAATGGTAATTGTACTTTCCTGCGCACGTATCAGTTGAGAGTATTCAATAAAAATATCGGGGTCACTCAGGGCAGGGGAGAAAAGTACTATTGACTTTTTTTCTAACCCCCACAGTTTTTCCCAAATATTTTGCATCGACCCCTCTATATTACAAAAGTTCGGCGGGGTGGAAATCATAGAAGAAAGACGTAAAGTGATGGGATCACATGCGTACGCTTGCAACTCTTTTTCAAGGAGATAAAAACGAAGAAGCTTTTTTAGAGCACTTTCGATATTATCTACTTTTATCCAAGCAATTTCACTATCGCTGATTTGAGTCGGTTTATCAAACATAACTCCATACGCACCGTTTTGAAGTGCTTCGGGGATATCTTCCGGTGAATAGGCAATAAAAAATGATCCGCGCTTTACTTTGGAAGCTTCAAAGACGACACTTTCAAAGAGACTGACAGAGGGTTCCCCTAAGAGGCTCCCTTTACTCAGCGCGAGGATATTTTCGAGTCTCATCCCACCGAACTTCCACTGATGCGTGGCTTCTCAGGTCGAACAAGAGACAACCCATCTGCATCTTTAGCCGCTAGAATCATCCCCTCAGAAAGAAGCCCCATCAGTTTTGCCGGTTTAAGGTTAGCAACGACGCACACTTGTGTTCCAATCAACGATTCCGCACTGTAGTATTCACGGATACCCGCTACGATTTGGCGCGGAGTCTCTTCTCCAAGATCGACTTTGAGTTTAAGAAGCTTAGAGCTTTTCGGAACCTCTTCAGCATCCAGAACGGTTCCGATTTTAATCGAGGTTTGGAAAAATTGATCAATGGTAATAAGACCCTCTTCGGAGAGTGTAGACTCTTTTTTATCTTCCATTTTAGGTTTCGGTTCCCCTTTCGGTGCTTCATCCAACATTGCTTTCGGAGCTTCTTGCATCAACGGCTCATCGACACGCGGGAAAAGGGGCGGGATTTTTTTGATGGTAAAGGTATCTAAAAGTCCTTTATTGAGAATAAGTTTTGTGTAGCTCTGCGTTGTAATCTCAAATCCGAGTGTATCCGCAATTGTTGATGTCGTGCTCGGCATAATAGAGTGTAGCATCACCGACGCTTTAGCCAGAAGATTGGCAACCAATGCAACCGTAGCGAGGGCTTCATCATTGCGTCCCTCTTTTATTTTTACCCACGGAGCGTGTTCTTCGATCGCTTTGTTGCCGATGGTAAATACTTTCCAAAGCTCTTCAAGGTAACGATGGAGCTGTAATTCACTCAAATAGGTATCTAAAGAGTCCAAAATAGCATGCGCGTCATTCAACTCTTTTGCATGATATTTTTCGACATTAGAACTATCGATGACAAAATCGGAGTATTTCTCGCTCATTCCAATAATACGGTTGAGAAGATTTCCCAAATCATTACTTAGATCCGAATTCATACGATCGATCAGAGCGCGTTGAGAGAAATCGCCGTCTTGTCCGAACGGAACTTCACGCATCATAAAGTAACGAAAGTTTTCGACACCGTAATGTTTGGAAACTTCTCTAGGATCAACGACGTTTCCTTTGGATTTTGACATTTTTTCGCCATCGCGTGTCCACCACCCGTGTGCACCGATATGTTTAGGGAGCGGAAGTCCGAGACTCATTAAAAAAGCCGGCCAATAAATAGCATGAAAGCGGAGGATATCTTTACCTACTAATTGGACGTTTGCAGGCCAGAACTCCATTTTTGCTTCATCACTGCCATAGCCAAGAGCCGTAACGTAGTTCATAAGGGCATCGAGCCAAACATACATAACGTGCTTTGGTTCATTCATCGACTCAGGAAGGTGTACTCCCCAGCTAAAACTAGTACGGGTGACAGAGAGATCATTTAATCCCCCCTTTACAAAGCTGATCACTTCATTACGACGCGATTTAGGGAGGATGAACTCCGGATGTGCTTCATAATATTCCAAAAGAGGTTTTTCATATTTTGAAAGGCGAAAAAAGTAGCTCTCTTCTTTGAGGATAGTGGTCGCTCTGCCGCAATCAGGACAGCCGCCGCCGTCCATTAATTGGGACTCAGGGAAAAAGGTCTCACAGCTGACACAGTAGTTCCCCTCATAAAAGTCTTTATAAATATCGCCGTTTTCGAACATTTTTAAGAATGCAGCCTGAACCCCTTTCTTATGTTCACTGTCAGTTGTACGGATAAATTGATCGTAACTAATATTAAACTCATCCCACAAATTTCTAAACGTCGCACTAATCTCATCAGCAAACTGCTGAGTCGGTTTTGAAAGTTTTTTTGCCGCTTCTTCTATTTTTTGTCCGTGCTCATCCGTTCCTGTGAGAAAATAGGTCTCATTACCGATGAGTCGCCCATGACGTGCCAAGGTGTCGGCAATGAACGTTGTATACGCATGCCCGATATGGGCTTCACCGTTAACGTAATAAATTGGGGTGGTAATATAGTTTTTCATTTATTTTCCTTATTAAAAATCAAATCCGCCGGTTTCACCCTTGGACATACTCTCATAGACGCTTCGAATGTATTTGGTGCGTATTTCACATCCGATACATTTTACACAGACGTAGCAGCTGCTCACATCATGCTCTTGTTGGCACTCTTGGAGAATTTTTATAGCTTCATCCAGTCGTACTTCGTATTCACTGTTGTCCGGCATAGACACTCAAAACCTCATTAACTTCATCTGATGAACCGAAAAAACAAGGGCTAGTATCATGGATATGACGCGGTTCTTTTTCCAAAACACGCGCATTCCCATCCACTGCTTTCCCACCCGCTTTTTCGAAAATAAAGGCAAAAGGAAAAACTTCAAACAACATTCGAAGTTTGCCCTCAGGTTTATCGCTTGCCCCAGGATAGCTGAACAATCCGCCCCCTTTGAGAAGGATTTGATGCAAATCGGGAACCATTCCCCCCGAATAGCGTAGACGATACCCGCGTGTAAAAAAGCTGTCGATCATCGATTTATGGAAAGGGGCCCAGTACTGTTGTGTACCGCCCGGAGCCATAATTTTCCCTTTTTCATTCAAATGGATATGCTTGACAAACTCAAACTCACCGTTTTGGAGGAGATAGAGGGAGACATGTTTCTCATCAGCAAATACGAGCTCAACACGCGGGCCGTAGACAACATAGCAGCTTGCAACCATTTTATTCGGGGTAAACGCACCTTCATAAATGCCGAAGATAGAACCGACACTGAGGTTAACATCTACTAATGATGAACCGTCAAGCGGATCAAATGCTATAAAATAGTGACCGCTTTCATTCAATACCATCGGGTGTTCTTTCTCCTCACTGGCGATAGTATGAACCCCCTCAACACGACTAAGTTCCTCTTCGATAATCAAATCACTTTGAATATCGAGTTGAAGCTGTGTCTCACCCGAACTGTTTTGCTCTTGCGAATAGCCGATATCTTTGACATCAATAGCATTTTTGATCCGTATGGCACTTTTTTGGATCGCTTCTAAAATAACATTCATTTCATAACCTTTGCATGAGCTAAAATCCACTCGATCACCTGATCGGGGTTGTTGAGATCGAGGAGATCGATCCCCTCGGGTATAGTGTAGTGTGCGGTATCGACCGTATCATCGATGGCCAATGCATTCATATAGGGGAAATAATCGGTATCAATGGAGCCTCTAAAAATACTGATCCGTGGAAGAGGGAGATTTTTAAGCCCTTCAACCAGTAAGACGTCAAAATCACTAAAAAGGGTAACCAACTCATCAAGTTCTTTATGACGCTGTGAAAAATAGGTGGTGCGGGTAGGGGAGGTGACGATCACTTCAGCACCCGTATCGCTGAACTTGTAGCTGTCCTTTCCCGGGACATCAAACTGAGCTTTATCTTTCGGGTCATTTTTGATAATGGCAACTTCTAAATGATGTTCGTGAATTAATTTTCGTGCCACTTTTAGAATCAGCGTTGTTTTGCCGCTGTTGGAGGGTCCGGTGAATGCAATCGCTAAACGTTTTTTCAAAAAAACATACCTCTAATAAAATGAGAGATATTATAGTCAACAATCATTGAAAGTTGGTTAAGGCGAGTTGACGTATAATAACGATTATTCGATGCAAAAGGATTACAATGCGATTTTCATGGATAGCAATATCTGCTTTATTGGCCTTTAGCGGTTGTTCTCAAAAAGGGGCATTTGATCTTTTTAAGATGGATGAGGCACATGAACGTGCCGTAGAACAGCTGCGCAGTGACTCGATAGTCCTCTCACTCGAGACCAAAGCTATTTTTTCATCTTTGTATCTCAATAAAATGGATCCGGTTCAATATAAAGACGGGGAATATTTCATTGTTTCAGTCTATTTTGAAAAAGATAACCGGACGATTAAAGTGAGGGAGTTGGAAACGAATGGGTATGAATTGAGCCTAAACGGTAAAAAAGCGACAACTATTGAACCTCTTGATGAAAAAGATCCGAGACGCTCTCTTATGCCGATCCAAAATAATTGGAATCGGTACTATTTTATTCGCTTTGATTCAGTACGAGAGACTTCTTTAGCTCTTCAGCTCGAAAATAATCAGACAGGGAAGGTTGTGTTAAGCTATCAAAAATAGCGGCAATTGAAACACTTTCTCCTAGAATTTTCTTATAGATGACGTAGTTGGCAAGAACTCTCTTGCCATACTCTCGACTCTCGGCATTTCCAACAAGCTCCATACTCATAAACGGTTCATGCTCACCTACATTAAAATATCCGCCACTCAGTAATAAACGTTTCGTAAATCCGATTCCTCCGTTATACGCATACGCCATCAAAACCGGATTATACAGGGTCGCTTCGATGTGTTTCATGTGTTCTATCGAGTAAGCGACACCGTATTGCGGATTGAACATATCATAGTATGATGTCACTTTCATCGGATGAATTTTAGAGATTGAATCCACATTAAATGGCATAATCTGCATCAATCCAAGGGCGAATGAACGTGAAATCAACCCCGGAATCATCCGTGTTTCTTGACGCATCAATGCATAGAGCATCGCTTTTTTATCCGTACTGAGTGTTGTCATGTACTGATCATACGGCATCGTAAAGTTATGAATATAAGGTTGATACACACGCTCAATCATGTACGCCTGCACCGCAAGTGAATCTTCTCCGTCATAGCGTTCAACGATTTCATAAAGTTTTTCCGGAGGGGTTTCCATCAGCTCTTTATGTAGAAGGTTCCATTCAAATGGGTTATCCCCTTTAAATCCCCCTTTATCCGGAGTCGGAAGTGTCGTAAAATAGTTTTCTGTCTCCATAGAGAGCTTTTCTTTTGCCCACAACGTATACATATTAATATCCAGACTCTCTGCCAACTCTTTAAGAAGGGTTTCCTCTTGGGTAATTCGATACAACCAAAAAATAGTTTTATCCCGTTCCATCGGAGATAGTGCTTTTTCTCGTGCTTCTCGAAGATGAAAAAGTGCATTATCCGGACGTTTAAACTTGAGGGCATTCATTCCAAGATAAAAATGGGTTTGGGAATCGTAAACACCTCCGCTCACGTTGCCGAGAGATTCTTGCACTTTATCCAGTTTCTGTTCGGTTGCGCTAAGATAAACAAAGTGATTAAAACCTTTGAGCATGGTGAGTTGTCCCAAAATCTCATTATCGATAGTGTGGTTAAAGTGATCCGCTCGGTATTGTGTACCGGAAATAAGAAAAAGTTTTAACGATGATGCCGCATCGCTAAACGGTGAAAAATGGCTATTATGGTTCATCGTACGAAGCCATTGTACATCGCCGAAACGTTCACCCAAACGGGTAGCAATTAATTCACGTTCATAACTTTGCAGATGTTGTGCTTTTATTGGAGAAAGGGCTAAATAAAGACAATCATCTTCTTGAATATTCATCAAATCGGTAGAAATTTTCTGCATACACTCAGCCGTATAGCGAATTTCCGCCTCATCGGTTTTTTTAGCGTAATCGAATAAAAATCGCTCATTTACCGTATCCACTTGATAGAATGCTTCCGAAGCTTGGGTCGCATTAATATCTTGCCGCAAATATTGCCAGATTAAAAAGTTTTTTTCACGTGAGGAGGGTTTATCATTGATCTCTTCAATCGTTACCGCATGGACAGTGGTTAACAGTAAAAAAACGGCAAGAGTGAATGAATATCTCACGGTAAAACCACCGCATTGATGACATTGACCAATACTACATCAAGTATGTTCAATAAAATAATCAAAATAATCGGTGCCAAATCCAATCCATTAAAAACGGTCGGCATCATTCGTCGCACGGCACGATAGGCAGGTTCGGTAAGTCGATATATAATCTGAACAATCGGATTATAAGGATCAGGACGTACCCACGTCAAAAGAGCACCAATAATAACTATCCATGTATAAACCGTTAAGAGCGAATGGACAATACCACCAAGCCCTGAGATAATTCCTTCCATCATTTCGCCACCTCTTTCAAATAATTTTTAAGATGCACATACAAATCAGCCATTTCAGGACCATGTTCGGCGCCGCCGATTAGGATTCGGAGTGGTTTGAAAAGAGTTTTTCCTTTTAGACCGCTGTGTTCCATCAAATAAGCTTTGTATGACTCATAATCATCAAAATGAGGTGCGGACAGAGTAAGCTTACGTAAAACATCGAACCCCTCTTTATACTCGTCAGGGACATTTTTAGGCTCAAATATCGCTTTGATTTTGAGACGAAGTTCTTTGAGTGTACTCGCCTCTTCCAAAAATACTTTCGCAAGTAATCCGATCTCTTCATCGGCAAATCCTACATAACGGGAAAGTTCTTTAGGATCGAGCCCTTTAAGGTGCTCACGATTAATAAATTTTAGTTTATCGATGTCAAAACGCGCGGGAGCTTTTGAGATTGTTTTCAAATCAAACCACTTCATCGCCTCTTTAAGAGAGAAGATTTCAGTCGGAGTTTTATTCCCCATCAGAATCAAATAATTTGTGATCGCTTCAGGCAAAAATCCCTCTTCTAAAAGCCATTTGACACTGGAAGCATCATCACGCTTGGACATCTTTTTACCTTCGTTTCCGAGGATAATCGGCAGATGAGCGTATTCAATTTTTTTAGTGTACCCGAGTGCTTCATGAATTGCCATTTGCTTAGGGGTATTACTGAGATGATCTTCCCCTCTGATAATGAGTGAAATATCGGCGAGCATATCATCCACCGCACACGCAAAATTATAAGTTGGATACTTATCGGCACGCATTAAAATAAAACTGTCGATATCGTCCGGTGCAAAAGTGGATGAACCTTTGATAATATCGGTTACCGTAATCGGATGGTTCGGCTTTTTAAGTCGAATTGTAAAGGGGAGGGGATTATCAATCACCTCTTCGTCTAGAAGATTTTCACATGCTCCGTCATAACGATATGCGATTTTTCCTTCTTTCGATGCTTCACGCTTGGTTTCAAGTGTCTCGGCACTGCAAAAACAGTTAAACGCTTTTTTATCCTGAAGCAGTTGGAGTGCCATTGCTCGATGAAATCGTAAATTATCGCTTTGAAGCTGCTGTTCTTGATGTTTGATCCCAAAAAGTGCCAAAATTTCAAATATTTCTTTCTCTTTTCCCGGAATATTGCGTTCTTTATCTGTATCTTCTATACGAATCAAAAGGGGCTCTTCACGCTGTACTGAGGAAATGTAGTTAAACAAAGCGACACGAAGATTTCCGATGTGCATATCACCGGTCGGACTTGGGGCAAAACGAAGCATAAATATTCCTAAAACTTTTTTGCAATATTAGCAGAAACTGTGTTTAAGCTAACTTTGTCAGGATTTAAGTGGTGAGAAAAGCGGAATAGGGTACAATATCACTATAAATTATATCGCAACATTAGGGATGCAGGTGTCCATTCAAAAAATATCAAAGTATGCCCAACATTTTGATCTTGTTGTACTCTATGAAGAAGGGGCAGCGCTCCCTTTTCGTGAATATGCAGATGCGATATTTCGTACATCAGACTATCGGCCGATCGAAGCAATTGATTCAACCACTTCTTTACACTCTCACTTGTTCGTCCTCTGCGGATCGAGCAATTTTTTAAAGTCTCCTACAATTAAAAATATTCTTGCTGCTTCTCAGTACCTTGAATTGATTATTCTGACTCCCGAAAACACCAATGTTTCTGCTTTAAAAATTGCCCTTTCTCTTCGTGCATCGAGTGTCAGCAGTATCCCTTCTAATGAAGATGAATTTGTCAATGTCATGATGGGTGTTTTTTCTACTCTGGTTAAAAAGCACAACGAATCTGTCCTAAATAATTATGACCGAACGATCTCTGAATATTCAAACAATCTCTTTTGGATTCATAAAGAAAGTAAAGCGGTTTATGCCAACGATACGTTAAAACGAGAATTTGGAATCAAAAGTTTGGCAGAGCTTGATCAATATTTTAATGATAAAGAGATGGCTCCGCTTCTTAAAAAGATTGAAATATCCCAAAAGATTATCTCTAAGAAAGCTGCATCCGGAGAAATCAAAGAGTTTTTTGTCACCAATCAACCTTTAAAAGATGAAGAATTTCTTGTTACGATGATCCCCTTGTCTGAACCGATAGAAACGTCTAAAAAACAGCTTCTTAATCGAATGAGCTTCATCGAACTTCTTACCGATGCATTTAAAGTTCATAAAAAAGAGAATGAAGCCATCCCGGTTATTGTCATGTATATCGAAAACTCAGATAAAATTATTGAAATGAGGGGTGAGAATATTTACAACGAAGTGTGTAAAGAAATTCTCAACCTTGCCCAATTGCATTTTGATCTGGACATACAAATAGCCCAGTGGGATAAAGACATTTACACCCTTATTTCATCAACTATTTTATTGAATGAACTCAAAAATAAATTAGAACAATTCCATGAGAGATTGAGTGCTGAAATTTCGATCGAAGGTGCTTCACCTATGATTGACTCTTTTCTTATCGATATGCAAGGAGTTGAACTCAACAAGGCGATCGGAATTATTGACCATATCAATCAAAAACAGCTCCTTTCTCGTGATTTAGCCCATCTTATCCATTTTGAGATTTCAGCATCACCGCAAGAAGAGGATAATTACCATCAAGCGATTCACTATCTCGAAAAAATGATTATGACGAAAACGTCTATTAAGTTGTTAAATTTCTATAAAGGAATTCGGATCAGTACAGCGGCACGTATTGTAAAAATTTCGAACGATTTAGTCTATGTCTCTATTGAAAAGATTCAAGGGTATGCCATGAAACTGGAGCAAAATGTCGTCATACAAGGGGCAAATATGCCTTTCGATATTTTAGCCAATGTAAAAATTGTTGACGTAGGGAAAAAAATTGCCGTCTTGTCAAACTTTGAACCGTTGCAAGCCTCCGGTAACAACCGTCAATACATCCGTATCCAAAGCGATCATCGAATGCATGTCACCATTACGGCGGCTAAAAGTGTAATGTCAGGAACGATTTTAGATATTTCGATTAAATCGATAGCGTGCAAACTCAGCGTATCGAAAGTTCCTCTAGTCTTAGGAAGCAACGTCAATTTACAATTCAATCTTCCGCTGGATCGTTTTGATGGCGGAATGGTGACGATGGTGGTTCCCGGTAGCTTGCAGTATATTCATGAAAGTGAAGAATTCACAAAAGTAGTGGTAGATCTAAACCTTGCCGAGCCGTATGAAAGTTATCTGATCGAATATATTTATGCCCGTCAGCAAGCGCTCGTCAATGAAATCAAAACGATTGCCAACAGACTCTAAAGATTAAATCTTCTTACTCAACGCCTCAATATGGGCACTGTTCCCCAGTACGACTAGAATATCCCCTTTTTCAAGAATATCATCTTTTTCAAACGAGGTATACCATACCCCTTGATGTTTATAGGCGATAGGTTTTACTTCATAATCTGCTTCAAAAATCGGAGAGAGTATCGAGGTTCCGACCCAAAAAGAGGGGACGGTAAGTTTGGCGATTTTCATCGTAATGGAGAGGTCAATCGTCTCATAATGCATATTTTGCACCATTTTTTTAACGATTTTTTTAGCCGATTCCATTTCCGGATAGATCACTTTTGCCGCCCCGAGTTTGGAAAGGATTTGCCCATGTACCTGTGTAATCGCTTTAGCAACCACCGTCTCCACCCCAAGCTCTTTGAGTGCCATAACGGTCAGAATACTTGCCTCGATGTTTTCTCCGATACTGACAACCGCGACATCGACATTTCCGATCCCCGCTTCACGCAATGCACGAATATCGGTAGAATCCATTACAATCGCATCTTGTACGTATTCATTAATTTCTCGAACTTGCTCCTCATCCTGATCAACGGCAATAACGCTGAGCCCCTGTTGTGCTAGCCCTTTGGCAACATGAAATCCAAATTTTCCTAAACCGATCACTGCGAAATTATTCATAATATTACTTTTCCTTCTGCATATTTTATGCGGCTTTGAACCGCTTTTCCAACAATTACGAGTGTAAACGCAAATACTCCGATTCGCCCCATAAACATCAAAAGTATGATATTGGCTTTACCCCAATCACTAAAAAGGGCACTGTAGCTAAGAACGCCCCCATTACCTGTCGATAAACCGACCGTACCGAAAGCTGAACATGCCTCAAATAAGGTTCTTAAAAACGGTAATCTCTCAACTTCGCTGAGTAGCACGGTAGAAAAAACAACATAGATCGATGCAATGAAAATGATCGCATATGCTTTGTTGATTTGATACTGAGAGATAGACCGTCTAAAGATATGGGCGTGGGTGTCACCGCGAAGGGTATACCACACCCCGATAAGCGCTAATGCAACGGCTGTAATTTTAATACCTCCGGCTGTCCCTCCCGGTGCCCCTCCAATCATCATAAAAAAAGTGGAGAAAAAGAGGTTGGCATCGCTCAACGTAGAGAGATCGATAGTATTAAATCCTGCCGTACGGTAGTTGACCGAAGCAAACCATGCCGCAAGAAGTTTTTCATCCCATGAAAGCATTTTAAACGCATTGTTCCATTCCAAGGACAGCAGCAACCCCATCCCCATAACAATAAGGATTACGGTCATAATAAGTACAATCTTCGTATGGGTAGAGAGACGTAATATCTCTTTTTTACGGTAGTGGTACAGTTCGGTCAGAACCAAATATCCAACGCCCCCTAAAATGATCAGGATCGGTATGGTCAGATTGATCACCACGTCTTTTGAATATCCCATCATATTATCGCTAAATAGGGAAAAACCGGCATTATTAAATGCCGACACCGCATGAAATATACCGAACCATGCCGCTTTCTCAATCGGCATATCGGCCCAAAAGCGGAGTGTTAGGACGATCATCCCAATCACTTCTATAATAAATATCGAGCCAAAAACAATTTTTAAAAATCGTACCAATCCATCCATACCCGGATAATTTAGTGATTCTTGCAAGATCAAACGGTCACGATGTCCAAGTTTTTGACGACGCATTACCGCTAAAAAGGTGACTGCGGTCATATACCCCAATCCCCCTATTTGTATCAGAATCATAATAATTACCTGCCCGATGGGGGTAAAGTCAACAGGGGTATCTTTAACAATCAGCCCTGTAACACATACCGCAGAGGTAGAGGTGAAAAGTGCATCGATAAAACGAATCTCCCCATAGTGTGCAAATGGCATTAATAACAGTAGCGTTCCTAGCACTATCAATCCGATAAAGCTGTAAACGATGAGTTTAATTTCATGCGTATGTATTGTTAATCCTTTTCTAATGAGATGGTATTGTCAAAATGTTCACAAATAAACCGGTATCCGATCCCCAATTCGGTTTGAATATACGAAGGGCGTGCCGTATCGGTTTCAATTTTTTTTCGTAATGTATTGATATAGGTCCGAAGATACTGCATCTCATTTTGATAGCCGACACCCCATACATCTTTGAGGATACGCGCATACGGAAGCACCTGATTACGGTGAAGAATAAAATATTTGAGCAAATTGAACTCCGTCGGAGTCAACTTTAAAAGTTCATCACCATTCCAAGCAAGATGGTGTTCGATATCAAGTTTTATTTCATGACATAGTATAACATTTACCATAGGCTGTAAACCTAAAAACCGGCGTTGTGCCGAACGTATACGTGCAAGCAGTTCATCAATCGAAAACGGCTTCATAACATAATCATCCGCACCTGCATCGAGGGAAGCGATCACCTCTTTTTCTTCATGTCTTGCCGATACGACGATAATCGGGATAGAGAGTTCTGAACGAACCGTTTTGATTAACCCTTTTCCATCTCCATCAGGAAGCCCAAGATCGAGAAGAATCAGATCAGGGCTGTTAGCGTTTAATAAACGAAGTGCACTTTTAATATCGGGAGTAACGAGCGTTTTATACCCCTGTTGGTGAAGAGACAAGCTCACCATTTTTGAGATTGCGTCATCATCTTCAATAATTAAAATTAGTTCCTGAACTTTCATTGCAACTCTTTTAATCGCTCTGAGGGCAATTTGTTGACGGAAAATCGGATTTCAAAGCAAACACCGTTTTGAATATTATACGCTTCAATTACCCCAGAATGTGCATTCACTATATCGCGACAAATCGATAATCCGATACCGCTGCCGCCAATATCTCCCATATGATCAATACGGTAAAAGCGATCAAACATATTTTTAAGATCCGCCTTTTTAATCGGAGTGGATTCATTGAAACAAATAAGCTTAATTGTCTTCGCGTCAGACGTAACGCTTAGGCGTATTTGTTTCCCGTTATCGGTGTATTTTAAAGCATTGTCAATCAAATTTACGATTAAACGGACCAACAATGCACAATCTCCCCAAAACAGTCGTAAATCGGGATCGATTCGAACACTAATCTGAGACTCTTTGGGGTTGTACCGAAATTCTTGCAAAGCTACCCCGATAATATCTTCAAAATCACACCACTCTTTACGAAGAGCGCTGTGAGTGTCTTGTAACCGAGCGCTATCAAGGAGATTCGCTACTAAACGGTTCATCCTTTGCCCTGAATCATTGATTTGTATCAATACCTCCCGTCGGGTTGCAGCATCATACATTTGATCTTTTAGCAACAAAGAGGCATTTCCTAAAATAGAGGAGAGGGGCGTTTTTAAATCATGCGAAAGGGTACTTAAAAATATCTCTTTGATCGTATTCGCCTGAATCCGTTTTGCCTGGGCACTGATTGTATAGCCCACCGCAAAAAAAATAAAAAAGCTCCAGATATAGGTGAGATCATGTACATCAAAACTGTATTCAGGCGGAACATACAGCAGATCAAATAAGACAACGGAACCGGCGGTCACAACCATAGTCGATCCCATATTTCCGCGAAGTGCCATGACGATAACCGGAATTAAATGGATCAATGCGATGTTAATAAGTCCCAGCTCAATTCTAAACAGCTGGCTTACCATAGTAATCATGCTAAGCAATAAAAAAGAAACCACATAGTGGCGATACGGATATATAAATATCATTTGTCCATCGTTGATGCAATTTTTACTAATATAGCAATAATCAGACCGAATAAAATTATCCCCTCAATGACTACAACCCAAATATTATCTGTGAAATGCATAGGTTCCTATCTTTTTTGGAGAAATTGTAACCCTTATCTTGTCAAGATGATATCAAAATTTTAGTCTCGGTGATTTCCGTTATAATGACGAAAAAAAAAGTTTCGCATGAATATAAAGAAAAAAATGATCTACCTATGAATGAATTAACAGAGGGTAGAAAAAAATGCTATCAGTGCTACCGCCCAATGAGTTCATGCATGTGCGGATACATCAGAGCGATTCCAACACAAACAAAATTTATCATCTTAATGCATCCGAAAGAGTTCAAAAAGACCAAAAACGGTACAGGACGACTAACCCATCTTTCACTTCCGAATTCAGAGCTTTATGTCGATGATGATTTTAGCAACCATAACGCTGTCAATGCCTTGATCGATAATCCCGATCATCTCTGCTATGTCCTCTATCCGGGGAAAAACAGCCTTAATCTAAATACTCAGAAAATTGAGGCTGGAGAGAAGCGAATCGTCATCTTTATTATTGATTCCACATGGCCGTGTTCGGTAAAAATGCTTAGGGTAAGTAAAAATCTTCAACAGTTACCTAAAGTAAGTTTTACCCATTCCAAATGTTCGCAATTTATGATTAAAGAGCAACCCAAAGAGTTTTGTCTCTCAACGATTGAATCCACTTTGAGTGTTTTAGAATTGCTCCACAAACAGGGGATAGAAGATATCGAAACAGAAAAATTTGAAAAATTTCTGACCCCGTTTACGTCGATGGTAAAATATCAAATAGATTGTGCTTCACACTCGGAAAATCACAGTGTCCGGTTTAAACCAAGAAGAGAAGAGGGTTAGCTCTGTTTCTCATCTTCAAACTCTAACAAAAGACCCGATGCATCGACAATCTCTTTCTCCCTCTCTTTTAGGGCTTCGGCTTCTTCAACTTTTGCATGTTCTTCTTCTACAAATTCGATAAACGGTTCAAGCTCATTTTCCGGATTATAATACTTTTGATACCCAAGTGCAATTTCCACAAATTCAATTCCACAACCATAATTAATAAGCTTCTGTTTTAGATCCATCTCTTAATACACTCCGGATGCTTTTTCTTTGTAAGAGTCAAATACTTCATCCTGTGCGGGAGCCAGTTGAAAATAACCGTCAAGTTCACGGTGTTTAGACTGCAGGAGAGTCTCAAAATCATTCTGTGTAATCGGTATATTATCTTGAAATTTGTCCAAAATAAGGGTGTTGTTTCCTAAAAGAACCAAATAGCTCATCGTTCCGTAATCAAGCATCGCTACGGTATGTCCTTGATCAAGAGACTTTTGAAATCGAATATGAATGCCGCCTCCGTCGCCTGCAATCGAAAGAGGGGAAGAGATTGTTGCTTTTGTCTCTGCGGCTGTTTTATTAAAAAGCCATGGCGTTTTGGGTTCACTTTGAATCGTTGCGGCACGCTTGGTAATATTTTGTTTTAACCAAAATAAGATACCGATTCCGATCACTAAAATGCCGATCACGACATAATAGCTTTGTTCAAATTCATTACTTTTTTTAGTGGGAATAGCTCCGATGGAAGCTTCATCAACCGGCGAAGCTTCTCCTGCCATACCGGTAGATACAGGATGGGTAAAACGGAGACGTAAACCATACGAATCTGATGTTTTAGAGGCCTGCATAACGACATCATTGGAGACTTCAGCAATAATTTCAATGTATTCGTCTTGTGGAGAGATCGTAAGTTTATTTAAATACTTGGAATTTACACTTTTAACTTTTGGATCTTCGATAAAGGCTTCTTCGAGTTTAACAATAACCGTATTGCCTTGACGATTTTGACGAAGTACCCCTTCATAGGGAGTGTCAAAAGTCAACATAACATCAACACGATCATTACGATCATAAATATTGTAGCTTAAAATTTTGGCGCCCCACAAAAATGCCGGAAGCAGAAGTAACAGGAGTAAATATCTCATAATCTCTCTTTTGAAAGGTAGTAAAGTACGGCACTTGAATCAAGCACCTCATTGATCCGTATCGCTAAATTCTTTTCATAAACCATCACTTCCCCTTTGCCGATAATACGTCGATTAACATACGATTCGACACTTTCACCTGCAGGTTTGCCCAAATCAATAACGGACCCTTTTTCCAGTTTAAGAATCTCTTCAAGTGAAAGGGTTGTCTGTCCCAAATCGGAAACAAACTCCACTTCCATATCGAGTAATCCATCGTAATCCATCCATGAGAGTTCTCTATCCGGATCAAAAACATGATCTTTTGAAAGGTGGTGGTCTACTGCAGTTTCATCCATCTCTTAAAGCCTTTGTAATGCGATTGTCATTGCACCGCCGTCAATTCCTATGCATTGCGATTTATCCAATTGAAGATGTGCTATCTCTTCGTGAGTCAAAACAAAAGGTGTTGTAATAGTGATTGTAGTCTCGTACAATTCACCGGCAAGTACTTTTGCACTTCCGACAATCATATTGGTTGTTTCCAAAAGCATATCGATAAGTGTTTGTTCATCACTTTCATCCTCACCTAAAAATATCTCAGTAATGGTTTGAATCAACATTTCATCGCACCCGATATAAGCACGGTGTGCATCTCCATTTGACGTTTCAATATCAATATAAGCAAAAAGTGTTCTCTTTTTAGGGGGAGCGGTTGTAAGATCGTAAGGAAGACGTATTTGATGAAGACAAAAATTAGTTGCAGCTTCGACAATTATAGGTAACATTCTATCCTCACTCTTTTTTAAAGTATGATAATTGATTATAGCGAAATTCAATTGAACTTAAAAGGTATTCGTTGAAGCACTAAGGGAGTATAATCGCGCGACACAAACTAAATACTAAAGAATAAGATGACAATAGAGTTAGCCCTTTTAGGTATCGGAGTAGGTCTCCTCTCAGGTTTTTTCGGCATCGGCGGCGGTACGGTAAGTGTTCCTATCTTACTTTATTTAGGTTTTGGTATCAAAGAGGCGATCGGTATATCGGTCATGCAAATGGTTGCAGGCTCATTAAT
>JAGXFM010000014.1 GCA_024637215.1 Sulfuricurvum sp. | reverse complement strand
GGCGTCACGCTTTAGTTTTAACGTCAAAGGTGGACGGTGTGAGAAATGTCAAGGGGAAGGGGAAATCAAGATCGAAATGCACTTTTTGCCCGACATTATGGTGAAATGTGACGCGTGTCACGGAAGCCGCTACAACCTGCAAACCCTCCAAGTAGAGTACAAAGGTAAAACCATTTCTGACGTACTCAATATGAGCGTCGGCGAAGCCTTGGAATTTTTTGCCCCTATCCCGAAAATCAAAGCGATTTTACAAACGCTTAGCGATGTCGGTCTTGATTACATCACCCTCGGACAAAATGCCGTTACCCTCTCCGGGGGCGAAGTACAGCGGATTAAATTGGCAAAAGAACTGAGCCGCCGTGATACGGGAAATACACTCTATATCCTCGATGAGCCGACAACAGGACTCCATTTTGATGACGTGAATCGCCTCACCAAAGTTCTCCATAATTTCGTTGAATTGGGTAACTCGGTATTGGTTATCGAACATAATCTTGATATGATTAAAAATGCCGACTACATCATCGATATGGGGCCTGAGGGTGGGAGCGGCGGTGGATTGCTGGTCGCCGAAGGTGACCCCGAAAAAGTTGCTGCAGAATGGGAAAAAACCGGAAGTTTTACCGGAAAATATTTAGCTCTTGAGTTAAATAAGCTATAATAACCCCAATTGTACTTATAGAGGATTATGTTAATGAAGAGCTCAATTATAAACAGTATAAAATCTTTGCCTCCACTTCCTAAAACAGTGATTGATATGCAGCGTGTTTGCAACGATCCCAACGGATCGATTAACGATTTGGTTAAAGCCGTTGAACATGACCCTATGATCGTAGCCAATTTGCTCAAAGCAGCCAATTCACCTCTTTACAGTTTTCGTCGTGAAATCAATAATGTTGCTCAAGCGGTATCTTTATTCGGTATGAGCATGACACGATCCATCGGTATCGGAAACTCCGTACGAAAACTGTTAAATGTTGATATGGAGCCCTATGGAATCAGTTCAGACCGTTTTGCAGAAATTTCTTCGATGCAAGCGGCATTAATGCATGAGTGGTACACTAAAATAGACCGCATAAAAGCGGATAAACTTTTCTTGGCTTCATTTTTACAAGAGACAGGAAAAATAATCATTGCCAGTGACGTTATACAAGAAAATTTGGGATCAAAATTTAAATCCGATATTGAAATGGCGATTGATATTGCGAGTGTTGAGCACTCTTACATTCAAGAATCCTCGGCCAGTGTCACTGCAGCTATTTTCACCCATTGGAATTTTGACAAAGAGTTTGTGGAGATGATTCAATTCTCCGATACCCCCGAAGAGGCACCTGAAGAGGTAAAAGAGTACGCTACCGCTTTGAATATCATTAAAACGATTCTTCCTATTAATAATCCGTTCGGTGAACACGGCATCGCTTTTGGACTTAAAAAAGCAGAAGAGGCCGGTTATGACATCTCTAAACTTCAAGCATCGATCGATTCGATTCTTGATAAAATCCACGCCTAAAAAAGGCGATTGATGGCGCAACCTACCGTTACTATTATTGATACTTTCGGATTTTTTTTCCGCTCGTTTTACGCGCTCCCCCCCCTCACGAATCGCCACGGTTTTCCTACAGGACTTTTAACCGGATTTATAAACTTTATTGCTTCACTGCATAAAGATCATGGCAGTGAC
Source organism: Sulfuricurvum sp. (assembly GCA_024637215.1). Taxonomy (GTDB): domain Bacteria; phylum Campylobacterota; class Campylobacteria; order Campylobacterales; family Sulfurimonadaceae; genus Sulfuricurvum. The sequence continues at coordinate 3,695 of JAGXFM010000014.1, read as the reverse complement.
TATCTCATTTTTGCCCTTGATGCAAAAGGGCCAAGCTTTCGTGCCCTAATCGATCCAAATTACAAAGCCAACCGCTCACCTGCACCTGAAGAGCTGATAAAACAACTTCCCGTTGCGATCGATTGGATTGATAAAATGGGATACAAATCCCTCTCACAAAGCGGATTTGAGGCCGATGATATGATCGCCTCAGTCGTTCGCCAAGCTCGCGCGCATGGATTTCTTGTCCGAGTTGTTTCCCACGATAAAGACCTCTATCAACTCATCGATGATGACCGAGTCGTTTTAGTCGATGCCATCACCAAAAAAGTGATGAACGAGTGCCACTGCGAAGAAAAATACGGCGTTCATCCGCGTCAGTTTATCGATTATCAATCGCTCATCGGTGATACGGCCGATAATGTCCCCGGAGTCAAAGGGATAGGAAAAGTAACGGCACAAAAACTGCTCACACAATTCGAAACTCTTGATGCTATCTATGCTCGTTTAGACGAGGTGGCACCGCCTCGTATTCGTGGATTGCTGGAGACCTATAAAGAAGATGCGTTCAGATCTCGTGAATTAGTCCGCCTTAAAGATGATGTGTTTGATTCACTTGATTTTAGTGAATTTACAATGCATTTTGAGAATCCATTTTTACCTATTTATGATGATTTAGTCCATTATGAGATGAATGCCGCATTACGTACCCTCAAAGCCAAAGCCTTATTTGATGAGTCCCAATCCAAGGGCGATACGATAATTAAAGTCGAAAAAATGGCCATACCTAAATGCGATAATCTCGATGGATGTTCCGTATTGATTGATAATGACGAGGCACTACATAATCTGATTCAAACCCTCCCTCACAATGCTCTTATCGCTTTTGATACCGAAACAACGGGGTTGGATGCCACTAAAGATCATTTAGTCGGATTTAGTTTCAGTACTGATGGCAAAAGCGGCTACTACGTCCCGATGAAGCACAGCTATTTGGGAGTAGGGGATCAGGTTTCCGCAGAAGCGGCTAAAAAAGCGATCCTAGCGATTTTCGAGCGACAGGTTATCGGTCACAATATCAAATTTGACCTCCATTTCGTTACCCGATTTTTAGAGGTGGATCGACTCAATATCTATGCTGACACGATGGTGATGGCATGGCTTACCGATTCGGCACGTTCGCTCTCCATGGACAACCTTTCTCAGAATCTTTTGCACCATGAGATGATCCATTTCAAAGATACGGTAAAAAAAGGGGAAAACTTCGCCTCGGTCGCGATAGAGGATGCGTGTAAATACGCGGGAGAAGATGCCTATATTACCTACCGCTTGTACGAAGTTCTTCGTGAACAGCTGCTCCTAAAGGGGGGACAAGAAGCACTCGATGAGGCGTTTAACGTCGAGTTTCCATTTACCATGACGTTACTGGGAATGGAAAAAGAGGGGATAGCAGTCGATGTGCAGGTGTTGGAGACATTTAAAAAAGAGGTGGCCTTAGAGATTGCCACTCTCACGGAGCAAATCCACAACTCCTGCGGTACGGTCTTTAACCTCAATTCTCCAAAACAGCTCGGAGTAATTTTGTTTGAAACACTGGGACTCGCACACGGTAAGAAGACTAAAACGGGTTACAGTACGGATGAGCAGGTGTTAGACTCTCTTAAAGGCGAGCATCCCGTAATAGCGATGTTATTACAGTATCGCGAATATCACAAGCTCTACTCCACCTACATCGAGCCGCTCATTGCATTGGCGCAAAATGATCCTGAATCTCGTATTTATACCTCGTTTGTTCAGACGGGAACCGCAACGGGTCGGCTCAGCTCAAAAAATCCAAATCTCCAAAATATTCCCGTCAAAACGGCTCTTGGGATGCGTATCCGCGAAGCGTTCGTGGCACCTCGGGGCAAAAAACTGATCGGTATCGACTATTCGCAAATCGAACTTCGCCTCCTCGCACATTTCAGTCAAGACAACGTATTGGTCAACGCCTTTAATGAGGGACATGACATCCATATGCAAACGGCGATTGCATTATTCGGTGAAATGGAAGCGGCGAGTAAGCGTAACATCGCCAAAACGGTCAACTTCGGATTACTCTACGGAATGGGGCAAAAAAAGCTCTCCGATACCCTCGGAATCACCACCAAAGAGGCAAAAGAGATTATCGAACGCTACTTCGAGACATTTCCGAGTGTAAAGGGATATTTTAGCGGTATCGTTGAGTCAGCCAAAGAGATGGGATATGTCGAAACGTTGTTACATCGTCGCCGTTATTTTGATTTCGCCTCTGCCACCCCGATGCTTAAAGCAGCATACGAGCGCGAATCGGTCAATACCGTATTCCAAGGCTCTGCCTCTGATCTCATCAAACTTTCGATGAACAAGATCGACACGATAATCCGTGCCGAGGGGTTGCGCGCCCGAATGCTATTACAAATCCACGATGAACTGATTTTTGAGGTGGATGCAGATGTCGCCGAAGAGTACGCATCACGCTTTGTCGAGGTTATGGAGAGTATTTTAGAACTGCGTGTTCCGCTCAAAACCTCGATGCATATCGGGAATCACTGGGGTGAGTTGAAATAGCTCTCTCATTCCCGTGAAAGAAGAAATATAGAATCTAAAAATCTACATTGTAAAGCTATGAAAAGAAAAATAAACTTATTAGAAGCGCATGGAAACTTTCCACAAACAATATATCGTGTATTTGATGATATTAAATATGCTGATGCTTTCATAAACAGATCAATTAGATTTAGTCGACTTCAAAACTATAAATACATAGAAGACGTATTAAGAAATGATGATTCAGAGGGTGAATCTCATGTAATTCATAATAGGTCGAATTATCATAGCTCGTTTGCAAGCAATGTTTTCTATATTTTATGTTTTCATAGAACTTTAGAAGCAGCAAAACAAAGTAATTTTGGAAAATTCATTGTTGAAATCAACAATCCTCGAAAACTGGCAATTGAACTAACGAAATGGTTAGAAAAACAGCCTTATAAACATTTTGGGGGTATTGAAGGTGTTAATATTGAATATTCTTATGGTGAAGAAGTAGATATAAAACCTACGGCATTTGAAAGATCAAAATTAACATATTCTCAAAAACCAAATTCATATCGAAATGAAGATGAATTTCGATTTGTTTTCATTCGAAAATCATGTAATGAACCCTATATATTTATTGACATTGATAAAGCAGAAGAACTATGCAAAATGATAGTATAAGCTGTAGAGTTAGATTCTGAATCTATAGTTAAAAGAAGATTTGAAATCGGAAATCAACAATTGACTTTATTATCGTATTGCGATAATATATCCACATGATAAAATCGTTCAAGTGCAAAGAGACGGAAAAACTGTTTTGGGAAAAGCCCAGTAAAAAGTTCCCTGCCAATCTCGCGATGCGTGCCAAGATCAAACTCGATATGCTCGATGCCGCACAAGAAAAACAAGATTTGCGTATCCCACCCGCCAATCATCTCGAAGAGTTAAAAGGCAATTTGGCGGGATACATGAGTATCCGAATCAACAACCAGTTTCGCGTCGTATTCCGCTTTGACGGTAAAGATGCGTATGACGTTCACATTATCGACTACCATTAAAGGAAACATTATGAAAGAGATCCGACCATCCACCCATCCAGGGATCATTCTCAAACTCGAATTTGCCGAACCGCTAGGACCTGTCTCTTATACACATCTCCG
>JAGXFM010000078.1 GCA_024637215.1 Sulfuricurvum sp. | reverse complement strand
TCCCGTGGTTTGCCGTCTATTTTATCGGTATGACAGGGGTTAACTCTCTCCTTACGCAATACACCTTTGCTCATACGGGAGAATCGATTTCAGTGCTTATCACCTCTGCCGTTGAGAATATTAATCTCATCGATACTTTTTTACTCACGATGGCAATGACGGCTTTAGGAATGGGGACACGTTTCGCAAAGTTTAAAGGGCTAGGGATGGCTCCGCTTTATACGGCAGGTGCAATGTTTGCTTGGTTACTTATCGGCGGATACTTTATTACTACATGGGTAGTGGCAACGTTCTGATTCCTGTTTTAAGTGAATCGAACTTCAACCTCTCTGCTTGAGGGGGATTCCATTCTCATGATTTTCTCATGCAGGATGCATAAGATGTCAACATAATATTTAAATTATGGGGTCGCATCATGAAAACACTTCCGCTTATCTCACTAGCACTCGTCTCTCTTTCGCTCTATGGTACATCAATAGGTTCCTCTGTCAACGTACCGACGCAAGAACATCTTAAATACACTTTTGGTAATCATAAAAATCATCCTGTGCAAAAACTCGAAGAGCGTCAATATTTACGCTCACTTGCCCCTATGGATGAGATGCAAATTAAAAATAAACTCTCTTTACAAGGCTATACTATTAGCAATATCAAACTTCGTGATATTGCTTCGGAATTAGTGTATCAAGTATATGCTACGGATACGAGTGCAAAAATGTTACGTCTTTATGTTGATCCTACTAACGGGTCGATTTTAAAAACGGAACCGCTCCAATGAAGTATGTGTGTGGGTATAGTCTCCTTTTCATACCGTTTTTGGGATATGGGATCAGTTTTAACGATCTCTCAGAACGTGCTTATTCTACATCCGGGGAGATGATTCAGTCCAATGGACGTATGAATACTATAGGATTTGAAAAAGCTTCCAGTATGGCTTCTGAACCTATAAGTATCGAAACATCGGCGCGAAAAATTCGTGCCGATGATAGTGCTAATAGCGGTAGAGAATATGGGATTATGGTGGACTACTCGCTTAAAAATCCAGTACTTCGTTCGGCACAAGAACATGAGTTTGAACTGTTAAAAAAAGGGATACAGCATGAGATGGTTGCCCAGAAGGGGCAGATACAAATTAGTTTAAAGCGTGATTGGCTTTTGTACGGGTTGGAACAAGAACGCAGTTCAATTCTTACCCAAAAACGGGATTTTTCCCATGAAGCTTACCTTGCAGGAGAGAAAAAATTTAAAGCAGGACGATTGTCACAGATGGAACTGTTACGTTTGGATAGCGAGTATCGCGCTACACTCCAAGAAGTTGCAGCAACTCTTATGGAAGCCGAACATGCTCAATACCGTCTAAAAGAAGCGGTAATGATGAAGGATGAAGTAATCATCGACGATATGGAATTCACGTTTATAGAATCTAGTGCTTTAGATGATCGTCTCAAAGAGGCTCCATTACTAAAATCATTGGATGACCGTATTGAAGCATTGAATGGATCAATTGCATCTGTTAGACATTCAACCGTTGAATCGGTATCGATCGGGATCGGAGTAACACAAGAACCAACACAAAACAGTGTTGATTTCCGTCTCACGATTCCCTTGGCCTTTAGTAGCAAAAATGAGAACAAAATTGCTGCTTTAATGAGTGAGCGCAGTGCTTTAGTTCATTTACGGGAAGTAAGTAAGCAAAAGCTTCAACTTAGTGTCGCTGGATTAGTAGAGCACTTAAGCGAGCGTGAAGAGAGAATCAAAGTGTTACGTGAAAATGAAAAACAATATGAGACTCTTTTTGTAATGGCACAAAAAGGGTATGAAGGGGGAGTAATGGGGCAGTTTGAATACTTAGCCACCAAAAATGCGTATTATGATGCACGTTTGCACACCCTTGAATTGAAACAAAGCTACATTCAAGAGATGGCTGAAATCGAAGAAAAAATAGGGAGAATTTGGTAATGAAGCGAAGTTTACTACTGCTTATGGCAGCAACGGCAGTAATGGCGCAAATCACGATTAGCGAAGCACAAATGAAAAAAATGGGTGTTGTGGTTGAACCAGTACGAATGATACAGTCTGAAGCTATGGGACCTTTTATTGGAACGTTTGATTATAGTGACAAGGGAGCAAAAAATTATAGTTTAAGTTCTGAAGCCACTGTGTCTGAATTAATGAAACAAACGGGTGATAGTGTCAAAAAAGGGGAGGTAATTTGTACGATAGCTTCTTCTGCGCTACTTGCGAGCAGTTACGAACTCAACGATCTTAGGAATCGTCTAAAATTAGCTCAAGAATATGCACAAAAAGATCATGCTCTTTACAAAGACGGAGTAATATCATTACGCGAATCACAAAAGAGTACACTAGAAGTAATGAGTTTACAATCTAAAGTAGCTGAAATCGAGAACCGTTTTATATTTTCAGGTGCGGATATTCGTCCAAAAAATGGAATGATGTTTACAATACGCTCGCGCCAAAATGGAATTTTGGCGCATGCTCCCCTCAAAGCCGGAGAAAAGATTGAACCTTTTGTCCCTTATCTAAAGATAGCCAGTGGAAATGCCCTTAGTGCATACATTAAAATTCCACCTAAAATGATCGGAAGTATTCATAAAGGAGCATTGGTAACCGATAAAACAGGCTCACAAGCGGGGAAAATCACGGCGATATCCTCTGCTGTTGACGTGATGAACAATTCAGCTATCGCAATAGCCGTTTTAGATTCAAACAATAATTATCGGGCAGGGACCTCGGGAGAATTTTATATCGCTTCAACCCAAACAGATAAATGGATGTTATTGCCACGATCTTCTGTTACAAAATATAAGAAAAATGATATCTGTTTTGTCAAAACAGCAGGCGGTTTTAAGGCTCAAGTAATTCAGGTTCAAAAAATTTACAAAGAACACATAGCTGTCAAACCGGAGGGCTTTAGCGTAACATCAGAAGTTGCAAGCGATGGAATCATTACTCTCAAAGGCGCATTAAGCGGACTGGGATTTGAATAATGCTTAATTCTATTATTGAATTTTCACTCAAACAACGACTCATTGTTATTCTCCTCTCTTTGGCGTTGTTCGGGTATGGGGTTTACTCTTTTTATAAAATACCGATTGATGCGTTTCCTGATATTTCATCGACTCAGGTCAAAATCATTTTAAAAGCGCCGGGGATGACACCTGAAGAGGTTGAAAACCGTGTTGTTAAGCTACTTGAAGCTGAGTTATTAGGACTTGAAAATCAAAAGCTTCTTAAAAGTACTTCAAAATATGCCATTGCAGATATCACGATTGACTTTAATGATGGTACCGATATCTACCGTGCACGTGCACAGGTCTCTGAAAAACTTGCATCACTTTTACCTACACTCCCTAAAGGGGTTAATGGAGGTATGGCACCTATCACTACGCCTTTAGGCGAAGCTTTTATGTTTACCATTGAAGGGAGTTTGAGTCAAAAAGAGAAACGTGAACTTCTTGATTTTGTTATTCGTCCAGTATTACGAGGAGCAAAGGGTGTTGCTGATGTAAATGCTCTTGGGGGTGAATCACGTGCCATCGTAGTTCAGCCCGATTATACGGCCATGCAAAATTTGGGGATACCGCTGAGTGTGCTTCAGGAGACATTGGAAAAAAATCTTAAGAACGACGGTGCGGGGCGGGTCGATGCAAACGAAGAGAGCTATTTAGTTAAAGTTCAAAGCGGTGTTAAAGATGCAAGCGAAATTGCCAATATTACGATCCACTCCCATAACGGACCGATTCGTGTAGGGGATTTTTGTGAAGTAAGGGATGACTCGCGAACACGTCTTGGATATGTAACAAAAGACGGTATTGGTGAAGCAACCGAGGGGCTTGTTCTGACACTTAAAGGGGCGAATGCTCAAGAGACAATTGAGCAGATAAAAGAGAGACTTGATGAGCTTAAACCAATGCTCCCATCAGGTGTTAGTATCGTTCCGTTCTATGATCGAAGTGATTTGATCGAAAAGGCGGTAGGGACGGTTTCTAAAGCTTTGATTGAAGCCATCATCTTAGTCATTATTCTTTTGATGGTATTTTTAGGAGATGTACGTGCGGCGATTGCTGTGAGTGTCATTTTACCATTTTCAATTGCGATTGCTTTTTTACTCATGAAATATTTTGGGTTGAGTGCCAATCTGATGAGTTTGGGAGGGTTGGCAATTGCAATTGGCATGTTAGTTGATTCTGCGGTCGTCGTTGTTGAAAATTCCTTTTCAAAACTCAGTGAGAACGATACGTCACTTCCAAAATTACATCAGGTTTATCGCGCTACGAAGGAGGTAAGTACAGCAGTTTTCAGCGGTATCTTGATTATTGCGGTTGTGTTTTTACCGTTATTGACACTGGAAGGGCTGGAGGGAAAATTATTTGCTCCTGTAGCAATGACCATTGTTTTTGCACTTTTCGGTTCACTTTTCCTCTCTTTAACACTCATTCCAGTTGTATGCTCTCTAATTTTAAAAAGTACTCCGCATAAAGAGACTTTCATTGGGAATTTTTTTACTCGTCTTTATGCACCAATGTTGAATTTTGCAATGACACGTACAAAAGTACTTTTTACCGGTGCTATTGTGTTTTTAATTCTGAGTTTTACATTATTTGCCTTTGTGGGAAAAAGCTTTATGCCGACTTTGGATGAAGGTGATATTATTTTAGGAATTGAAACCCCTCCTTCCATTTCACTTGAAAAATCCAAAGAACTTAATCTTGCAATACAACGTACTATATTAGAACATGTCCCAGAGATTCAAACGATTGTTGCAAGAACCGGTTCAGATGAACTCGGGCTTGACCCTATGGGATTAAATCAAACGGATACGTTTATTACTTTAAAACCCCAAGAAGAGTGGAAAGCTAAAAATAAAGAGGAAATAAAAAGTAAAATTCAAGAATCACTCAAAAATTTCCCGGGTATTAGTTTCAGTTTTACGCAACCGATTGAAATGAGGATATCCGAGATGTTAACGGGCTCGCGGGGTGATTTGGCTGTCAAGATTTATGGAAGTGATATTGATAAGCTGAATGAACTCAGTCAAAATATTGCGGATACCCTTGGTGAAATCAAAGGCTCATCTGAAGTGTTTACGACACTGAATGAAGGGGTAAATTATCTTAGTGTAAAGCCGAATCGAACGGAATCGGCTAAAACAGGTGTCGATACAGCTGAGCTTGAACTCTTTTTGAAAACAGCCTTGGAAGGAGTCACTATTGATGAGCTTTCAGTCGACAATACAAGAATACCGGTATTAATGCGATTTGACAGTGAAGTTTCACAGGATATGGAACTTTTTAAATCTTTAGAAATTCCGTTAAGCGACGGTTTTTCGGTTCCTATCTCGAGTGTTGCCCAAATTGAAACGAGTGAAGGCGCTTTGAAAGTAGATCGTGAAAACGGACAAAGATACAGTACGATACGTGCAAATGTTGAAGGGCGTGATTTGGTTGGTTTCGTAGAAGAAGCCAAACAAAAAATCGATGTCAATATCAAACTTCCTCAAGGGTATAGTATTGTATACGGCGGACAATTTGAGAATCAGCAGCGTGCAGCCGCTAAGTTAATGACTGTTATTCCGATCAGTATAGGGGTCATTTTTCTAATTCTTTTCTTTACGTTCCGCTCTGTAAGTGCTACTGTACTTATTTTGCTTAATATTCCGTTTGCAGTAACGGGAGGTATTATCTCATTGTATTTTAGTGGAGAGTATCTTTCTGTTCCGGCATCCGTCGGATTTATCGCTCTTTTTGGAATTGCCGTACTTAATGGAGTTGTGATGGTCAGCTACTTCAATACACTTTTAGGAAATGGTTATTCGATTGATGATGCAGTTGCTGAGGGGGCGCGCAGACGGCTTCGACCAGTCCTTATGACGGCATTTATTGCCGCTTTAGGTCTTTTGCCATTGTTATTTGCCTCAGGCATTGGGAGTGAAATCCAAAAGCCGCTGGCAATTGTTGTATTAGGAGGATTGGTGACATCCACTATTTTAACGCTTCTCATTTTGCCACCGGCCTTTAAAATGATCTATATTCGGGGGCAAAAATGAATTTGGATGGCATGGATATCTATTTTGAAATAAGTAATAAAGACATCTTAGTCGATTTTTTGTTGGCAGAGGGGTATAATGATTTTTATTATTTTCCCTGTAAACGCTATGGTGCAGGAGCTTTTTTGGTCAGTGCACAGGAACAAGTGAGTGCTAGAGCAGAGTTCGGCATGTTCAGGCTCTTTTTAGAGCGTGAACAAGTGATAGTACTGGCGGAGTCAATAAAAAACCAACTTATAGGTAAAACAATCCGAATGTATACTTATGGGGTCAGTGAGCTATAAATGCGATTGTTAATTGCTGATGATGAACCTGAACTTCTTGAGTTGCTAAATATTTCTTTGCAAAATAGTGAATGGATTATCGATACGGCAAGCGAAATCGATGAAGTAAAATCGTATTTAGATGCTTATAGCTATAGTATGTTCATTGTTGATCGAACATTTCACGGTACGGATCATATACAAGAACTGATCAGGTATAGTAAAAATAAAAATGCATCAATGGGTATCTTAGTCCTGAGTGCGATGGGAAGTATTGATGATAAAGTGCAGGGCCTTGAATACGGTGCTGATGATTATCTCGAAAAACCGTTTGATATCAAAGAGCTTCGGGCAAGATTGTTGGCTCTTAAACGACGCTATGCGCCTAACATAAGAATTTTTGAAGGGGTTGAAGTCGATTTACAGAATAAAACGATTAAAAAAGATGGAATTTCTATTATCCTCAGTGCTACTGAGCAAAGTGTATTTTTTTATCTTATTGAGAGAGGCAGGATTGCATCTCGGGAGGAAATTATGGATGCAATCTATGACAATCCGCAAAATATTACTTCGAATGCAATTGATGAGTTGATAGGTCGTATACGTCGAAAAGTTCATCCCAATATTATAAAAACAATCAAAACACGAGGATATCTCATTGAATTTTAAATGGAGCCATTCACTAAAATTTAAAATCACCCTTATTTTTTCGATAGGGATTGCAATCGCATTCAGTGTCAATTGGGTTATCGCTATCAAAACAATTCACACAGAAAAAACGGAAGATGCCGAAAAGATACTTCAACATCTTCTCATTGAAAGCATTGATGAATATATCACTTCACCTTTGTCTCCTTCTAGTAATATGAGTTTCCTTTATACAATTCCCCATAATAAGATGATTCTATCTGACTCAGAAGTAAGTGGATTGAACTTTATTGTTTCTGTTAATCCGTATAGGACTCATGAAAAACAGATTGCAGCTTCTATAAAACTCTCTAGCGGGTATTATCTCAATGCCACTAGTAATCATCTTAAAGTTGACAAGTCTACCCGTAAATATGGTGAAAAATTACTGTTGCGTTATATTATTTCGTTGGTGATCATTTTAATTATTGTGATTTTTATACTAGATTTTTATATGAAACCTTTGGTATTGTTAGCACTCAAAACTCGTGAATGGAAACGGGAAAATCCATTTGATTTAACTATTAATGATGCTTCATCTGAGATCAAAGAAGTCTCTGCCGCATTTGCAACATTGGTACGACGAATAGAGGGGTATCGGCTGAAAGAAACAGAATTGTTTAAAGAAGCAGCCCATGAGCTAAAAACTCCTTTAGCCCTGATGCAGTCTAGGCTCGATGTCTATCAAAGCAATAATGACTATAGTAAAGATAAATTTATGGATGATTTAGGTCATGATATCGAGAGGCTAACCAGTGAACTTAAAAATGTACTATTTTTAGAGAGTTCGGATTTTGAAGAAGCGAGTACGGTTGATATAGTTAACACGTTCCAGATGCTCAAAACTAAAATGGAAATATTGATTCAACGCAAACAATTAAGACTTCAATTGCCGAAAGACTCTTTTTCAGTTAAAGTTCCCAAAAAACTCTTGCTTAAAGTTTTGAGTGCTCTGCTTGAAAATGCTATTACGTATGCACAAGAAAATACCACTGTAGAAATTGGGTGTGATCCGATAAGCCGAACCGTAGTGATCATCAATACGATTGGCGCTGAAAAATATTTGTTCAGTTCAAAGATTGGAGAGAAGATGTTAAAGCGGTTAAGTCACGAACTAGGCTTTGGTTACACTATCCAAAGCAATAAGCAGTATTTTCAGATTTATTTAATCTTTAAAACAGATAATCGGTTGGGAATATCAACGTTTCCGATAACTGAGCGCTTCTAAAAGATGCGCTTTGCCTATATCTGTTTCTCCTTCAATATCGGCAATCGTTCGGGCTACTTTGAGGACACGACTCACTGCCCGAAACGATAATCCGAATCTCCCTATCGCCTGATCGATAACGTGCTGTGTTTCAGGGGTTAAGGGGCAATAATGTGCGATTTCAGCATCGCTCAATGCGCCGTTTAGTCGTTCTTGTCCGCGCATCTTTTGGCGTAAAAATGCTTCTCGCACTTTTAGATGAAGCTGATGGGAACTGATACTCGGTTTATCTTCCGCACTTACGGCATGCATTTGCACATAGAGATCGATTCGATCCAAAAAAGGGTCGGAGAGGCGTGATTTGTAGCGGTTGATCTCCAAATCACTGCATCGGCAGGCTATGGTAGTGCTGAATAAATTCCCGCAAGGGCAAGGGTTCATTGCCGCTACAAAAAGAAAATTGGCATTATAGGTGACTTTGGTATTCACCCTCGAGATGCGGATATGGCGATCTTCTAACGGCTCTCTGAGCGCTTCGAGTACCGTTTTAGAGAAATGGGGGAGTTCATCGAAAAAGAGTATCCCCCCATGCGCCAATCCAACTTCACCGATTTGTGCTTTATGCGTTCCGCCTCCGAAGATACTCGCCCCCGTACTGGAGTGGTGAGGGGAACGAAAAGGGCGAAGCGGCGTAAACGAGGGCTCTTTTCCCTCTAATATTTCGAGTTTGGCACACTCGAGCATCTCATCATTATGAAGCGGCGGCATAATGTGAACCAGTCGTTTGGCTATCATCGATTTCCCTGATCCCGGAGAGCCCTCAAGCAACAAATTATGCATTCCGGCAGCGGCAATCAATGCGGAGCGTTTGGCGTGTTCTTGCCCTTTAATATCGATAAAATCGAGGGGATAGTGTTCATGGTAATAGTAGCTTTTTTCGTTATGAACGATATGATTGAAATCAAAGGTACTGAGATGCGCTTTCCCCTCAGGCAGTTTTTCAGAGCGTAAGAGTTCAAGTGCTTCGGAGAGAGAGTCTACGCCGTAAAAAGTGATATTAGGGATTTTAGAGAGCTTGGAGAGGCTTACATTGGGTACTATGGCACGAGAAATAGTCCCTTGATTGGCAAGTGAGAGAATAATAGGGTAGAGGAGAATATTTTCGGTAACACTTCCGTCCAATCCTAGTTCCCCGAATACATACCAATCGCCTATATCTCCCTCATAATTTCCCAGTGCGATCAGGGTGGCAATGGGCAGATCAAAATGGCTCCCCTCTTTGCGCAAATCACTGGGGGCAAGGTTAACGGTAAGCCGTTTGGGAGGAAACGTAAAGCCGTTACTTAAGAGGGCTGATTTAACACGCTCTTTTGATTCGGTGATAGCGGTATTGGCCATTCCGACTATGGTAAAGGCGGGTAGCCCTTTGGTCGCGGTGAATTGTACTTCGACCGGCGCGGCATCGATCCCTTCAAAGGTAGCACAGAGTAACTGTTTCATGGAGTATCCAAAATATTATTTAACACTTATGGTATCAAAATGGTTTTAATGAGCGGTTAATATTGCAGTTTGCAATATTAAAAAGAAGACTACTTTTTCTCTTTGAGTACTTTTTTGTACTCTTTTTCAAATTTCTTGCGGCGGTTATAGGTAAGTTTTTCGATAAAAAGTTTACCCTCAAGATGGTCGATTTCATGTTGAATCGCAATCGCTAAGAGTTCATCAGCCTTCAGTGTGCAGGGCTCACCGTGACGGTTTTGATAATGGAGGGTAAGCTTCTCATAACGCTCTACATCTTCGTAAAATCCGGGTACGCTTAGACACCCCTCCTGATAGAGTACATTCCCTTGCGGAGCATGTATAACAGGATTGATGATTTCTAAAAGATTCTCTTGGATTTGGTTTCCCTCATCATCCGGTATACAGAGTATAAGGGCTCGGATGGGATTGGCGACTTGAATCGCGGCGAGACCTATGCCGTTGGAGTTGATCATCGTCTCGTACATATCGTCTAAAAAACGGTGGAGTAACGCGTCAAAATTGACGACGTCTTTCGAACGTGCTTTGAGCTGTTTGTTTGGGTAAGTAATAACAGGGAGAATCATAGGGATATTATTCGTCGTTTCCGTTGCAGACCATGTATCGAAGCTTAGGATTATTATCGGCAGCATCCATCGCGGTTAGGGTGCATACGAGGGTTTTTTCTACACTGAGCGTCGAGTTTAATTCAACAACACCGATGGCGATTCGCAGTTGTATCTCTTGTTCGGCAAGGAAAAAATTACTCGAAGAGACAAGATCAAAGAGACGTTCCGATGCCCGTTTTGCACTCTCAATATCGGTATGTTTTAATACCATTGCAAATACACCCTCGCCATAATGGGCGACGATATCACTTCGTCTTGAGGTTTTAAGCAGTAGTCTTGCGACGGTACGTGCCATAAGATGCTGTGCTTTTTCACTTTGGATTTTTTCACCGGTTGATTTAGAGAGCCGAACGGTGATAAGAGAACTTTTGTGTTTAAACTCATCGATGAGGTGGCGTTCTTGTTCAAGTTTGGTGATAAGGAAACGTTTATTATAGACACCGAATTGGTTGTCAAAAATGGTCTCATTTTCAACTTGTTTGACTATCGTTGCCGTCTCATCATAGATCACTTTCATATGAGTGACTTGTTTATTTAAAATGGAGCCCAATTTCCCGATATCCGCTTCAAGTGAAGTAATTAGATCGTTGGCTCCATTCAAAGAAGGGATATTTTTCATCTCCTCTTTCCGTTTCTCCAAAATTTTCTCCATCAAAGAGATATTTTTATAGAGAGTGGCACTCACTTGTAAAATACTTTTTACGGAAGAGAACCCTTGTTTGAGAGTTTTTTCAAGTTCAATGCTGGTTTCGTCGTGATTATCTTCTTCAAGCTCTAAAATAGAGCCAATTTGTCGGCGAAGACTCTCGCTTTTATCTTCAAGAATACGATCAAAATAGAGGGCAAAATTATTGGGGGTAGGGGGAAGATTATCTGAAATAAGAGCGGTAAGAACCTCTTTGGCAAAAATCTCAAGATCACTTGTCGGATCATTTAGTGAAGCGGCAGGGTTGAAAACACCCTCCTCATTGCTTTTTTGGGAAGACTGTCGTTGAGCGCGTTTGAGATCACTGAGAGCTGCCATGGGTTACCTCTTACTTCTCTTCTTTTTCTTTTTGAACCAATACTTCGTCAATGATACCATAAGTTACCGCTTCGGCGGCTGACATAAAGTTATCACGATCGGTATCTTTTTCGAGCTTTTTAACACTTTGTCCACAGTTTTTGGCCAAAATTTCATTGAGCTCGGCTTTCATACGCAAAATTTCTTTCGCTTGAATCTCGATATCGGTAGCTTGTCCTTGTGCTCCGCCGAGAGGTTGATGAATCATAATCCGAGCATGTGGGAGCGCATAGCGTTTCCCTTTAGCCCCTGAACTGAGCAAGAATGCACCCATAGATGCCGCTTGACCGATACAGATAGTGCAGACATCCGGACGGATATAGTTCATGGTATCGTAAATCGCCATTCCTGAGGTGATGACACCGCCGGGAGAGTTGATATAAAAATAGATGTCTTTCGCCGGATCTTCCGCTTCCAAAAACAAAAGCTGCGCTACGATAGAAGAGGCAACAGGATCGTTTACCTCACCGCTGAGCATAATGATACGATCTTTTAGAAGACGAGAATAGATATCATACGATCTCTCTCCGCGCCCCGTTTTTTCAATAACGTAAGGGATATAGCTCATCGTGATTACTTGATTTTATCGTTAAGCAATTTACTCAACACGCGATCTTCGATCATTGCCATTTGAATCGCAGGCAAGTAACCTGATTCTTGGTAATGTTTATAGACGGCTGCAGGATCTTGACCCATTTGCATTGCTTCGTAGTAGATGGTTTGCATCAACTCTTGTTCGTTTACGAGGATGTTTTCCGCTTTTGCCAATGCGTCTACGATAAAGGTTGCTTTTACGGCGCGGCAAGCATCTTCACGGAAAGTTTCGCGCATCGCTTTTACTTGTTCCGCATCATTGCGGAGCTCTTCAAGTTGTGCTTCGCTCAAATCGCGGGCTTTTTTGTTGAGTGCCATATCCATCTCTTGCTCTACGATAAAGTCAGGAAGATCGATAGTGAAAGAAGTTACAAACGTTTCCATGAGATTCGGTTTGAGTTCATCGTTATAGAGAACGCTCATCGCTTCACTCTCCAGTTGCTCTTTTACTTTTTCTTTGAGCATATCGACACTGGCATCTTCGTAACCCGGAAGCATTTTTTTAGCCAGTTCATCATCGATGGTAACCGGTGCTTTTTCTTGGATCGCGTGGATTTTTACTTTGAATTCAGCAGGTTTTCCGGCAAGTTTTGCTCCGCCGTAGTTTTCAGGGAACGTTACCGCGATGGTTTTTTCATCCCCTTTTTTCATTCCGATGAGTTGCTCTTCAAACCCAGGGATGAATTGACCGCTTCCCAGACGAAGTGAAAAACCTTCCGCTTTCCCCCCCTCGAACGGTTCACCGTCTACAAATCCTTCGAAATCAAGAAGCGCTGTATCGCCGCTTACTAACGCACGATCTTCATCGACATTAACCAAAGGGGCTTGTGCTGAAGCGAGTTCTTCAATACGTGCGGTGATAGTTGCATCCTCAATTGCAGGTTTCGCAACATCCGGAACCATTGCCGCATAATCGCCAAGCTTGATTGCCGGACGGGTTGCAATAACCACTTCAACATCGATACCGTTGTCGTTTTTCTCAAATTTAACGATTTGAGGTTCACCGATCAAGGTGTCTGCCGCGATTGCCATCTCTTTAAGCCCGGCACTTAAAAGATCACGCAATGCTTGTGCTTCAGCATCTTGAACCAAACGATCCCCGTATTGTTTTTTTACGGCACTAAGAGGTACTTTACCTTTACGGAAACCGGCAATTTTTGCCTCTTTAGAGAGCTGATTAGCGATTTTTTCGACGTTGGTATCGATTGTAGCGCGTGTGATAGCTGCGTTGATTTTGGCATTAGCTGAGTCGATTTTTTTCGTGGTTATTTGCATTAAAATCCCTTTTGTGACATGTCTTAGTAGACTAAATGGTGGCAATAATATCCAAAAAGGGTTAATGCTACGCTGAATTAAAATAAAAGCAAAGACATGATAGAGTAATAGCAATATTTAATACGGATAAGAGAGTATGGAATTGGATAACAGTGAACAATTTATAAAAGCGGTCAAAACGATGATTTCTCATGTCGGTGAAGATGTGGAACGTGAAGGATTGCTTAAAACTCCCGAGCGTGTTTTAAAGGCGTATGAGTTCATTTTCGGCGGATACAAAGAAGACCCTCAAGCCATTTTGAATTCGGCCATGTTCCAAAGCTCTAACGATGAGATGGTATTGATCAAAGATATCGAGTTTTATTCAACGTGCGAGCATCATCTTCTCCCGATTATCGGTCGAGCGCATGTCGCCTATATTCCTGATGGTAAAGTGGTGGGGCTCTCTAAAATTCCCCGTGTCGTCGATGTGTTTTCCCGTCGGATGCAGATCCAAGAACAGCTCACCGAACAGATTGCCGATGCATTGATGGAAGCCATCAGCCCAAAAGGGGTAGCGGTCGTTATCCAAGCACGTCACATGTGTATGGAGATGCGCGGTGTAGAGAAAATCAGTTCGACAACGACATCGAGCGCATTACGAGGGTTGTTCAAGCGCGATGAAAAGACACGGATGGAATTTTTTAGTCTGATTAACTCTTCAACCGGGAATCGTTACTAATCATCATGGAATACACAAAAATAAGCAAAGCTCATTTTAGTGGCAAGGACACATGTGTCCTTTGCAATCCCCTAAAGCTACCCACATTGCATGTGGGAGAATAGTAAAATATGCCGCTAAAAGCATTACGCAGTCGTTTAGGGATTGAAAAGCTCACTACCGTATTTGGTACGGTGACGAAAATTAGCCCTACCGTGATTATGGCCGAAGGGTTGCATGTCAGCATCGGCGATACCGTGCTGATGGTTTCCGAGGTAAACGGCGCAGAAGCGTTAGGGATGGTGAGCGAAGTAGAGCGTAACCGCTTTTTTATCACCCCGTTTCGTTTTGTGGAAGGGTTTCGTGCCGGAGATAAAGTCTATCCGAACCAGAGTGGAATGATGATTGAAGTGGGTGAGGCGCTGCTCGGACGAGTGGTCGATCCGTTTATGAATCCCATTGACGGAAAAGGGGCTATTAACGGTACCCATCTCGAATCGATCATTAAAGCACCGATTGCCGCCATGAAGCGGGGGATGATCGATGAGCCTTTCAGTGTCGGAGTCAAAACGATTGACGGATTACTCACGTGCGGAAAAGGGCAAAAACTCGGAATCTTCGCCGGAAGCGGTGTCGGAAAATCGACGTTGATGGGGATGATTGTCCGTGGAGCGGATGCCCCGATTAAAGTGGTTGCCCTCATCGGTGAGCGGGGGCGTGAAGTTCCTGAATTTATCGAAAAATCACTCGGCGGAAATCTCGAAAATACCGTCCTTGTCGTCGCTACAAGTGATGATTCTCCCCTGATGCGTAAATACGGGGCGTTCAGTGCGATGAGTGTGGCAGAGTATTTTAAAGCGCAAGGGCACGATGTCCTTTTTATGATGGATTCCGTGACCCGTTTCGCCATGGCACAGCGGGAGATTGGACTTGCACTTGGAGAACCGCCGACTTCAAAAGGGTATCCCCCGTCGTCATTGACCCTGTTGCCTCAGCTGATGGAGCGTGCGGGGAAAGAGGAGGGGAACGGTTCGATTACCGCTTTTTTTACCGTTTTGGTCGAAGGGGATGATATGAGCGATCCGATTGCCGATCAGTCCCGTTCTATTCTCGATGGGCATATTGTCCTCTCCCGCGAATTGACCGATTTCGGAATTTATCCTCCGATCCATATCCTAAACTCTGCATCACGGGTTATGAACGACATTATTACCCCTGAACATCTCGCGGCTGTGAGACGGTTCCGCCGTCTTTATACACTGCTCAAAGAGAATGAGATGCTGATTCGTATCGGTGCGTATGTACGAGGAAGTGATAAAGAGTTGGATGAGGCGATCGCGAAAAAAGAGAAAATGGAATCCTTTCTCTCTCAAGAGGCGATGAGTATCTCCGGCTATCAAGAATCGATTGATCAAATGATCGAGTTAATGGCTTAAAAAGTCGATTATCCGAAACGCTTGCCGTGTATAAGGGTATCGCGATAGAGGCGAAGTGCGTGGATAAGATTAAGTAACAATAATCCAAACATTCCCCCCCCTATAATCGCACCGACAAGAAGTGATTCGAGACAAAATACCCCTCCAATCATTGTGACGGAAGTAAGAGCAAAAAGGGAAAAAACTCCTTTTGCACGCGTCGCGGGAATAATATTGGACATAATCGGAGCATCCATATACCCTGCGGAACTCAGATGAAACCAGACTAAAAAGGGGACGATTTTCCCCATCATCCCTAGAATAATGGCCAAAGCAAAGAGGGCGAATGCAATGAGTGCGACACTTTGCAAAGCATCATAACCGCTGCCTATAAATGCGCCGTAGGTAAGAATAGCCAAAGACAACAATGCCATCCCTAATTGCCAAAACCAAATACTCACATCACTAACACGCCGTTTGCGCTGATTTAGCCTTTTCAAGGTAGTGAAAATAAATCCGGACAATAACGCCCCCATAATCAGGTCAAACACCCAGCTATAAGGGAGGTGTGTAAAAATCCAAAGCACTTTAAGTAGCAAGGAAGCTGAGATAATTCGGAAAGCATTGCGTTTGCACCATGAGCCATAAGGGGTTGTAACGTAAAACATCTCAATAACCTGAAAGGCTACGGCGATGATTAACGCGGCAATCCACCCTATCAATCCAAACGAATAGTGTGAGGCACGAACGGCTTCATGTACAGAACTGAACGAACTGTTTGCGTATTCACTCGCCATAACAATACCTAAAACAGCCGTGAGTGAAAGAGCAATAAGGGGTAGACGCATTCCCCTCAGAGTATCATGGGTAATGTCGCCGAAAAGCAAAGGGAGGATGAGGTTGGCACAATAGAGAATCGAAGCACCTAAAAAGATTGAAGCGATGATAAACAGTTCAGGAAGGGAAAAGATAAATGCTCCGCAAAGGGCAAAGATTCCGATCACTAAAAACAGATGGATTAGAAACGCATTGCCGAGTGCCGAGGGGATAGGGCGTCCTCCTAAAACGCTTTGCATCTGAAACAGCGCACCGAACATACTCATCGTGATAACCCCTAAAAACATCAGATGAACCGCTGCGAGGGAGATTGGATGGGTAGGGATTAAAACTTCATGGGGGTTAAAAAAAATAATCAACGAGAGGAGTATCCCGAATACGGGTACCGTGATAAAAAAGCGGATAACAACCGATAGAGGAGGCGCTTGATCCAAAGAGAGTCCGTTAAACATAAGGGTGCTCCAGTTTCACGTTTTGACTTCGGGTGATGTAAATATGCCAGAGATTTTCATCTTCCCTAATACTCAGGTATCGACCGCCGTTCTTGGAAATGATTTCAAACAGCGGGAGCGGTTCACGTCGGTGAATCATATGAATTATTGCATCCTCTGAGAGATCTTTGAAGTGTTCAACCGCCATTTCAAGCGGCAGAGGGTGATCAAATTCCCGAGTATCGAGGAGAATCATTTTACCATATCCTTTAGGGTCTGAACCATCAACTCAGCGTCATCACCTAACGCTCGATCGATCATCGGATAGAGCATTTGTTCCTCTTTCATGTTGTGTTGCTGAAGCATGATCATCATCGATTCGCCGATACCGAAAAAATCGTCGGTGCGATTTTCACTCAAGGCTAAACGCATTGATTCGAGGAGACTTCGAAGCTGTTGATGCTCATAACGCATCATCTGCGTCGGCCCTCCCATCATCCCCGTC
This sequence comes from Sulfuricurvum sp., assembly GCA_024637215.1. GTDB lineage: Bacteria > Campylobacterota > Campylobacteria > Campylobacterales > Sulfurimonadaceae > Sulfuricurvum. The sequence continues at coordinate 33,564 of JAGXFM010000078.1, read as the reverse complement.
CGTTTTTCAAACGTGATAAAGAGTTCACGCTCCTCCCTATCAAAATGGTGATTAGTCGCGTCATAAAAGATATCGAAAAGCTCTTTCGCTTCCTCTGTTTTTTTTGCCGCTAACGCATTTTCAGCATCCGTATAAAAATGGTCGCATGCACGATGATCATCCCGCATAAATTCTAAAATCATGGCTGTTCCTTTGGTTTTTTAGATGTGACAGTATAAAAAGTCCAAAGGAGATATTTCTTGATCAAAATCAAGAACCATTTAATTCTCCCTCACTTGGCGGTATTAACCTTTTTATTGTGGGGGAGAAAATCGCGAAAATCTTTGATATAGATGGCATTGATCCCCTGCCCCAACTCATGAACATCGGCATCCAACCTTAGCCATCGGTTGAGTGAGTATTGGATGAGGACGCTGGAGAGGGTATCATTTTTGTAAAGGATTCTCAAATCTTTATTAAGGCGTGCCCCAACCTCAAATCCCATCCCCCCCTCTGCGGTGGTGAGAATGTTCATGGTATCGATCTGAAGTTTGGTCGCTCCACTAATGAGCCCTTTGAGCCCTGCTCCCAGCATAAAATTAGTAGCATCGGCACGTACGGTTGAGGTAGAGCTGTCTCCACCGGAGGTGGTGTTGGCGGGACCGCCGAAGAGGATATAGCTCATAATGTCATTTTGGCTCATGACCGGATCGGAACTAAAGAGGAAGATCGGCGAATCGAGGGTATGGGTCACATAAATAAGGATTTTTTTGTAATCGACTTCATGTCCAATGGTGAGGTTGAGATAAGGGTTGATAGGGACATCTCCGCCGAAATAGATCTCTGAGGGCTTGATTGTAAATGCTTTTCCTGCTGTTGTTGCACTGCCTGAGGGGATAGTGACCATTCCCAAAATCTCCATTGCCTCGGTAGGATCTTTCCAGAGGGTGATATCGGGAATAAGCTGCACGTTAAGCTCTTTGGTTATAAAACGGATCGGTTCACTCGCGGTAATACGGAGGTTCATGGAGAGTTTCGCATTGCTAGGGGGACGAACGTCTTGGATAATGATAATGTCATCGTCCATTACTTTGAACTCTTGAAGCGGCAGGTAGGTAACGGTCGCATCAAGAATATTTAACACACCGTAAAGATTTTGGTTTGCTTCCGTATCCCGGATAAAGGTGATATCAGCAGAAGCGTGTGCATCCCCTTCGGGCCCTTTATAACTGAAACGATCCGAACGCAGCCGCAGCGAGGTACGAAGATCTGAGGCAATAATTCCACTGAGGTGCAGGGTGTCAATATCCACCACTCGTCGATGATAAGCTCTCCCTCAGGGCTCAGATGGAGGTAGGAGGTTTTATCGGTTGTAATAATATGATCGGCGATTTCAAAGCGGTAGTTTGTTACGGTAATTTTGCCATCGCGATACTCCATACGCATAGAGCCATCAGTCCCCCCATACGCCCGTTTTGAATCGAGAACGGCGGCGTACCACGGAATTTTGATATCACTTTGAACCCTGAGGGTATTGCCCAAACTTATATGGGTTTTGGCACGAATTTCGCCATCGTAGTATTCCCCTGCATACAACTCCATCGGGTGTACTTTAGAGAGGGTGGCAAACACCGATGGGATTAGGGTTTCGACATCGAAACTGTTTTGGGTTGCACCGAGGGAACCGGTAATGTCAAAAAATGCACCGAGATAGTTGCCTGATGCAGTAACTTTTACCCCTGAAATAAGGGTGGAAAGGGAGAGCGAATCGCCTGCAAGATGAATATGGGTGGCGTTATTTTCATCATTGATCGAGAGGTTAAGATGTTTCGGCGGCTTATGTGCCCAGTTCTTCCACATGGGTGCATCGCTGGGGAGGGTGAGATTTCCATCTAGTGCGTGGTGTCCGTCTCGGGTTGAAAATGATCCGCTAAAGAGGGCATGGCTATGTGCGGCGTCAACTTTTCCGTTGAGGGTATCCGTACTAACGAGATAGCTCCCTTCTCCGCTGAAACGAAGCGGCGAGGAACGGAGCATCTTAGGAAGCGTTTTAACAAAGGCTAAATTGGAGTAGTTGCTTTGGATCTTCCAGTTAAAACGGTCATAATCTTTACTGGAAAGATATAGGGTACTCCCATCGAGGGTGAGTTTTCCGATCAGCCCCTTAGTATCATCGGTAAATTCTCCGCGCAGTATATTGGAGGGGAGGGGGTGAACCGAGGAAATTTTTCCCTCAAACTCCGTAGAGGTTCTCCCCTCAAGCGCGTAACGGAGATGCTGCTTGGTTTGTATCGCATCTGAGCGATGTACTAGAGAGTAGAGGGCATTGATATTAAAATAGCCGTTTTCATAGAGGTAGTTAAAATCAAGGGTAATCGCTTTAGCTTGAATCTCGGGGTTTTGTTTGGAGTGCAACACAGCAATATTCGTTCGTAAAATCGCTTTTTCATTTGAGAGTTCCGTAATGTTTACACGTAGAACTCTGGGAAGCGTTGTAAAACGACCGCTGTAGGAGGTGAGTTCGGCAGCATTGGGATAGATATCACTTATCCCACTAAGGGCGTTATTGCGTAGTGTCCCGTGAATAGCACCGCTCGCATAACGGGATTTTAGGGTTGCGTTCAACGAAGCGAAGCTCAGGTTGTCTCCATCGTAGGTTCCGTTTTTCCCATAGATATCGAGTTCAATCGGATAAGAACTGATAAGCTGAAGATTGGTGATTGTGACCTCACGAAGTTTGAAAGTAGGAAATGGCCAAATGGAGTCGTCTTCGCTTAGAAAGTCATCCAAATGGAGGCGTAAACCGTCGATTTTCACCGAATCGATCGTGTGCTCCCCCTCTATCATTTTAACAAGGTTGTATTTGAGGATGAATGTTTTTGTCTCGGTATTCTCGGTGCGGAGGTTATGGAGGGTAAACCCTTCGAGTAATGACCCTTCTGCATGGGAATAGTTTATTCCGAGCGGTTTTAAAAAGTAGGTATTGACGAGGTGCAAACCGTCGGGACGAAAGGCGATATAGAGTATCGCCGAGAAGATGAGGACGGCGCTGTAGAGGAGAAAATGGGCGGTTACAAACAGGTGTTTAAACCATTTGCGCCACGGGAGTGAGAACCATCGTTTCAAAACAGCTCTCCGATCCGAAAATGGATGGCGTATTGTCCCATCTCTTCGGGATCAAATCCTACGTCAAGGGCGACCGGACCGACGGGAGTAACATAACGAAGCCCCACCCCTACCCCTAGATAGCTATCGTTCGCATAATCAGGAAAAGTCTCTTGCGAAGCGAAGGTGAGATCGGTGAATAAGACCCCCCGAAATTCCTGATAGATCGGAAAACGGTATTCTAGCGATCCCTCCGTGAGAGAGGAGAAACCGATAGGGTCGCCGCTGCTATTTTTAGGTCCCAAATCACGATAGGTATAGGCACGGTTGGAGTTCACCCCCCCTGCATAAAAATGGTACGATGAGGGGAGCTCTCCGTTGTATAATCGCAGGGTTCCCCATTTGAGTTTCGCCCCGAAGACATGTTCCTCGATACTGGTGATGTACGCTCCGGAGAGGAGGCTTTTAAAATAGGTAGCGTCTGAAACAACGACCGATTGGAGGGATCCGCTCACTTTAGCATTGAGCCAATACCCTCTGGTCGGTTCCAGCGGTTTATCGCGGGTATCATAGTTGATCTCTCCCAGCGGTGAGGTGATGAAGAGCTTGGAATTAGGAAAAGTACTGGTATCTTTTGATTCATAAGTGTTCACCTCATCGAACAATACGCCGACCATCGCAGACGCGGGGGTGTCTTGATATTTTGCGGTTAATTTTTCGTAAATACTTTCGGTTTTATACCCATCAAAAATTTCGTTACTATAACCGATTTCTCCCCCTAAGGTCCCACGATTACGCAGAGGGAGTGCAATGTTCCCCGAGGCCTCTTGTTTAATCTCAGAATAGCGTGCATCTAGCGAGAGGGTTTTAAGATCACCGAAAAAATTACGGTGTTTGAGTCCCGTTTGTGCCGCGAAACCCTGATCGCTGCTGTACCCCACACCGGCAGTAAAGCGGATCGGACGCTCCGCCTCTTCGATGCTGAGAGAGATCGGAACGATACTTCCGTTGCGTTCATTATCGTTGATAACAACACGTGTAATTCCCTCTTGGGCGTAAAGAGCTTCATAACTCAAACGAATCGATTCGACGCTGTAGGGGTCTCCCTCGTTAAATTTGAGCATTGACGCGGTGAGTTGCCCATTGATATTCGGAGTGGATTCGGCGCTGATCGCTCCAAACGTACACAGCTCTCCCGGAGTAGCCTCAAAGAGGAGATAGGTACGGTCGGTTTCGATATCGACCCACGCTTTGGTGTTGAACTGTGCATTACAATAGCCCGCTTCACCGTAACGTTTTTTAATCGCCGATTTGGATTCAGAAAAGGCTTCTTGATCAAAAAGAGCGTCCATTTTGAGTGCAATAACCGGCTCAATATCTAACAAGCTGTTGATTTTAATATCCCCGATACGGATGGGGTTGTTTTCTTGGATTTTAAAAACAACGGCCTCTTCGGTTGCTTCGGAGGTAACACGGGCATGGTAAAAACCTTTGGAGCGATAGAAGCTGGTGAGGGCCGAAACACTTTGGGAGACCGCGATGGGCTCGATGGCGGGTTGATCTTCCCACACTTCGATTCCGTAGGGTTTTCGTAATCCTAATACCCCGAAAAGCTGATCGGACGAGATTTTTTCATTGCCGCTGAAAGAGATCGGAAGGGGTGCACTTAAAAGCGTTGCGACGATTAACACTATCCCTACCGCAAACCGCATGTACCCCCCTTATAATGATTTTGACTCCATTTTACCGTAACAATCGTATACTCTAGGTAACGGTAACGTTATAAGTTTTTATCGGAGGGGACTTCTTCCATTATGCTAAACCAATCGCGATTGAACATTTTTTTAATATAGCTCTCACGGTGGGGAACGATACATCCGGTACAGTTTTGGTGGATGGCGGTGTCACTCGTAAAACGATCCCCCTCAGGACTCTCGATGGAGCAGGTACTAAAGAGGGTTTGTTCACCCTCACGCGTAAAGCCTTGATCGTTGAAACGGAAGTTGGGACAAGCGCAGAGATAGCAGTTAAGTTCTTTCGTATCGTGGCACTTTTTATTCTCCGCGTAGAGTGGGCAAAAATCACTCTCGTTTTTGACCATGTTTTCAAACCGAAAATAGACAATCACCTCCTCATCACTGAGGTGGGTGAGTTTCTCCATAATAACACGATGTTTTAAGCCGTGAGCGTCGAACCATTTTCTATACGACATGTTTCAGAATCCTCTCCATATCGATCTCGCCTCTCATTGTCTCCATAAACGCATCAATCGTTTTTTTCTTATACGCTTTAAACACCTCATCCTCAAAAATTCCGTGAACAAACGTCCCTTTGATATTTCCCTTTTCATACGACAGCGGATATTTGGTACTCACACCATGATGGATTTCGAAGCCCTTCACCGTTTTGCCGAAGAGGGTGTATTCCCCTTTTTTAAGTATTTTCTCTTTTTGAAAGACAATAACGTCATCGACAAACCCGAGAGCTTCTTCGCTCATCGGTTCTGAGGTTTCGACACACCACTCGTCGATGATGGTTTCAAACATCATCTGATATCCGCCGCAAATCCCCAGTATCTCTTTTTGTCGCGCTTTAAGTGCGTCGAACAGCCCTGTTTTTTTCAGCCACTGTAAATCTTTTATGACCAATTTACTTCCGGGGAGAATAATGAGATCAAAACTCTCCAGCGAAACATTGGAGGTGATAAACTCGACGAAAAGCTCCTCATTTGCGATAAGGGGTTCAAAATCGTTGTAGTTGCTCATCGTGGGATAGTTAATGATCCCGATCTTTTTCACGGGATTGGGTTTGTTTTGAACGAAGTTCTTCAGACTCTGGGAGTCTTCAAACCCGAGGTTGAACGGGGTATAGGGGAGGACTCCGAGGACAGGGATACCAAAACGCTCTTCAATGATCGTAATCCCCTCGTCAAACAGACTCCGATCCCCGCGAAATTTGTTGATGATCACCCCGATAACATTATGTTTGAGCTTTTGGGGGAGGAGATTATAAACCCCCCAGATCGAGGCAAAAACCCCTCCGCGTTCGATGTCGGCGACGAGGATGATTTTAGTATCGTAGGTATCGGCGATGTAGATATTGGAGAGGTCTTTCTCCATTAGGTTCAGCTCGACGGGGCTCCCCGCCCCCTCGCATATTACGCACTCATAACGTTCACTCAGATATTCAAAGCACTCATCCACGGCGGGTTTTAGAGAATCGAGATCACGGTAATACTCTCGCACCTCTTTGTCTTCCACGACGTGCCCCTTTACAATCAACGACGCGCTGTTTCCATGCCCCGATTTGAGGAGGATCGGGTTGAGGTGGTAGCTCGTCGGTATCCCTAATACGTCGGCTTGAAAATACTGAGCGATGGCGATTTCAGACCCGTCGTCGCAGACATGAGCATTGTTGGAAACGTTCTGAGCTTTAAACACCCCGACGTTGATCCCCCGTTCTTGGAGGAGTTTTCCGATCACAAAGGTGAGCGTCGATTTTCCCGCATCAGACGAGGTGCCGAAAATGGAAATTGATCGCATCTATTTTTTCCTAAACGCTCGGAGCAAAGCAAGAATAATCAACCCCTCCAGAGCAAACAGTACAAAATGCAAATCATAGACTTGTTCTGAAGCTTTGATGACTCCATAATGCTCTATGAGTTTGTAAAATCCGTACGAGAGTGCTAGCCCTGCGAGAGAGCCTTGCTGTTTAGCAACATCGATCCATCCCATCATCCGTGCATGTCGGGCAAAATGGGTTTCAGCTCGTACCAAATACCCCCCGAAGATAAAGGAGAACTGATAGGCGACGTAAATGATTAAAGCGCTCATAATATGAGTGGAAAACAGCAGATAATACCCTACCATAAGGAGCATGATGAGTTCGGTAGCCAGAGTAAAGCGGAAAAAAGTACGGAGATTCATCAGGCGATGATACACGTATGCCATCCCCATCATCCCCAGTGCGAGGAGTATCCCCCCGATCGAGAATGTCGAGGGGCTAAGGGTCGCATAGATTGTAAATACCGATCCCCCCACCATACCGGTGAAGAGGGCGTTTAGAAATTTGTAACGGAGGTAGGGGCGAAATGAGAGTTTCATTAGAATTGTGCGTTTAGCCCGACATAAAAACTTCGTCCGGCAGTTCCGTATCCCTCTACTTCTTGATAAAGCTTATCGGTCAAATTGTCTCCCTTAAGATAGAAACTGAGACTCTCGGTCGCCTCATAATTAACGACTGCCCCCCATAGGGTATAACGTCCTGTTTGTTTTGTTTGTGCTAAATCATCATAGCGTGTTCCGATATAGTGCGTGTTGAGTCCTAAATGTACTTCGTTAATTCCATAATAATCCAAAGCACTTCGAAACGTATTTTTTGCCCGACGCTGGATATTTTGGTCATCTTGGTTTTTAGCCCAAAGACGGTTGTATCCAAGATCGAGTACTAAATCTGCTGCAACGGTATTTTTATAAGCGAGTTCAAACCCTTTGAGGCGTGATTTCCCATGAACTTGCTCGTAGACGTAGGTGGATGGATCGGATCCGATTAAATTATCGACTAGATTGTTGTAGTACGTTACACTTAGATGTTTGTAGCTTCCCGTGATGTCGAAACTTTTGGTAGTTTCGGGTTGGAGATAGGTATTCCCATAATAGCTTGCGTAGAGTTCAAAGAGCGAAGGTGTTCTGTAGGCGGTTCCGTAATTGGTGCTAAGCGAAACATCATTTGTAAAATTATATTTAGCCCCTATTTTTCCGGTAGTTTTATCCTCAAACGTATCGTATGTATCGTGGCGGATCGATTCGCTAAGGATGAAATTGTCCAAGCGATTTGTGTTAGTTATGAAAACCCCTTTTGAATCGAGTTCTTTAGCACTAACGGTATCTTTAGAATTAAGCACATTTCCTCCAACAACCAAAAAGGCGTTTGGAGCATAGTGATAGCCCCCCTGAAGTGAACCCTCTTTGTGATTCCCGATAAATGCTTTGGTATATCCGAGAGGATCTTTTTTATCAAAACTAGAGATACTGAACGAGGCACTGATCGAATCCTCACGATTAAGACGGTGCTCGTAGCTGATACTTCCCAAACGGTTGATCTGATGAATTTCATTGGCTTCGCTGTTAGGTTGCGCGTAAGCGTCGTACTGAGATGAAGCATCAATAAAATTCAGTTGTGCGTTGAGGGTATCAGATGAGGTCAAATTGTAGCTGAGTTTTGCATTTACCGTTTCATTTTTATAACCGTCTGCTTCGTAATCTTCAGGATTCCCCCCTTTTGGTGTTATCGAAGAAAACCCGTTGGATTTAATTTGATTCGCCCCGAAATAGTAGGATAAGTTGTCGATTTTTTGGGAGATATTAGCCCCCAATTTTGTGGTTGCGTAGCTGCCGTATTCTGCTGTTGCACCTACCCGCAGTTTTTCAGTTGCTTGTTTAGTGATGATATTGATCACACCGGCGACGGCGTTTGCTCCCCAAATTCCACTTTGCGCCCCTTTTAAGATTTCAATCCGCTCAATATCATTGACCATGAGGTGTTCGAGCTGTGCTTGCCCTTTGGTGGTAGTGGGATCGTTGTAACGGATACCATCAACCAGTACGATGGCATTTTCAGAGCTAAATCCGCGAAGAAAGAATGAACTTTGACTTCCTATTCCCCCATTTTGGGCTATCGGAATATTGCTGAGAGTTTTAAGTGCATCGATAACCGAGGTGATATGTTTTTCTTCGAGCTCTTGGGCGGATATAACATCGATGTTAGCGGTGGTATCTTTGAGAGATTGTTCGGTTTTGGAAGCGGAAACTACGATAGGATCAAGTTGAAGTGTATTAGCCCCTAGTGCGGCAACGAGTGTCGCGGATGCGACAAGTGATAAGGTGTGTTTGTACATAAGTGTCCTTGAATAAGTGTAATAATGGTTGAGAGTAGGACACTCTTAGGGGGAGAAACAGCTGAATAGATATAGATAGGACAAACGGGAGCAACTAGCTCTATGCGGGTGATATTTTGGAGGAGGCGCACCTGTGAGGCATACGCTTGGATAGCGACAAGAGAAAAGTATGTTTTACCGAATCCGCGTGGTGAACGCATCGCTATCCTCCCCAAAAGTTTTGGGAATTATAGCTAGATTTTATTTAGGATTTAAATTGACCCAGTTGGGTATTCAAGTTTGTAGCGGCATTGTAAAGCTCTGCGGCAATATTAGAAATTTGCTTGATCTCTTCTTGATTGCTTTGAGAAAGGCTCGACATTTCAGACACTTTCTGGATGATGTCGTGAATTTTTTGTGCCATATTCTCAGCTTGCTGAACGCTTTGATGGCTCGCATCAACATTGGAACGCAAGGCACTCGAAGCGGAATCGATTTTCACATCGATCTCTTCGCTTCGCTCGGCAAGCCGTCCGATATTTTCGCTGTTGGAGTTCATCATGTCGGAAGAATCGGAGATGGATTGGATGACAATAGAGATAGTCGAGTTGATCTCGGTCAAACTTTTTTGGGTACGTTCGGCGAGTTTTCGGACCTCATCCGCAACAACGGCGAACCCGCGACCATGCTCTCCGGCACGCGCCGCTTCAATAGCGGCATTGAGGGCGAGTAGATTGGTTTGATCGGCGATATCGGAAATAATACTAAGTACTCCGCTGACACTTGCCGCATCGCTTGAGAGTTGCGCAAAGCGTTCGCCTAACTCATTGCTCATTTGGGTCGTTTTATGAACTTCATTGGTAATAGCGGTAGCAATATCACGAACATGATTCAGTTCTGTTTCGGTAGAACGGCTATTTTCAAGTGTCATTTTGGCCATATTGACACTTTGCTCCAACGTGACACCGATTTCTGCAGCCGTGATATTGGTATTTTGAGCAATAGAGTTTGTTTTTTCAGACTGGGTCGAGAGGTTTGCCGCCGCGCTGTTTAAAGTTGCAGTAGAGCCTACTGCTGCTGAGGTAATCTGTTTGGTATCATTGATTGTGCTTTGGATTTTACCGATAAATTGGTTGAGATAGTTGCTCGCTATCCCGATCTCATCATTTTTGTTAAGGATCGGCAGACGTTTCGTTAAATCACCGTTTCCGTGAGCAAGATCACCCGATACTTTGTCAAGTTCTTCGATGGGATGAAGAATACTGGTACCGGATAAGTAGTTAATCGCGATAAGCATAGCGGTTAGAATAGAGCCCAGAAGCAAAAACCATTTAAAAAAACTGGCTTGGAGCTCATCGAAATAATCGGCCTTGTTGATCCCGGGAATGACCCACATATCCCATGCCGGAATATAGCGGTATGCGGCAATTTTCTCTTGCCCTGTCGTTGCCGAAGTATATTCATACACTCCCCCCGCTTTGTCCGAACGGATATGATCGATGTAATCATGACCCGATTTATTTTTCCCTTCATCCGCAGGTTTCGGGTGAATGGTCATTACCCCTTCGGCATTGATAAAATAGACGTAACCGCTTTTACCGATTTTGATCTCTTTTATTTCGCTTTTAAACCCTTCTTCTTCGTATGCTTTAGGTTCTATTTTAGAGATATAGTTAACGTTTTTTTCTAACACATCGGCAACCGTATTAAGGTCGCTGATCATAATAGTTTTGATCGAACCGGTGGCGATGAAGTATGCTACAATCACACTAATTAAGATAGCACCTACGGCGGCGATCAAATTGACGATAAATTTTGCTTTAATAGTATTGAATAAACTCATTGATTTGGATCCTGTTTAGGGTATTGTGTCATTGTAGTTCTCTTTTTCTAAAGCCAAGGTAAAATTATGAGATTTTCTTATCTAAAACAGATCGTTGAGTATATGCAGCAGTTAACCCATATTACTGCGGCCTATCGAATTAACGATACCTCTGTCAAATTGGTTTTTAACCGTGAAAACAGCTGGAATTTTGAGATGGCTCGGGGGAATTCGGCCATTACCCTCGGGGAGATCCCTAATCGGGGTAAAATGTATCAAGCCCCGTTTGATGTTTTGCTTGCCAAGAGATTAAATCGTTCTACTATTCACTCCGTTACCCTTCATAATAACGATAAAATTATCCGCCTTACCGTAAGCACGAGTGGCTCGTATAAATCTGAAACCACCGTTATACAATTCGAATTTACGGGTAAACACACCAATGTGATCCTTTTAGATAAAGAGGGGACTGTTTTAGAGGCATTGCGTCATATTGATGAAGAGATTTCCACTCGAAGTGTTCGAGTCGGACAAAAACTGGGGGAGCTTCCTAAACCTCCGTATGAGCCTCAAGAGTATCCGCTGGAGAGTGTCTATGATTATTTAAGAGATGAGTTTTCCCGTCGCAGTAATGAGCGGCTTGATCGACTTAAAAACGAGAAAAAAGCCCTTTTGCACAAACGCTTAGCCCAACTCAAAAAACATTTGGATGCCCTTGATGAAGAATCGGAATTGATCCAAGAGGCAAAAGCGGCGCAAGATGCGGGACATTTGGTTTTGGCCCATTTGGATCGTATAAAACCGTATGACAAAACGGTCGAATTGTCTAATTTTGACGGGGATAGTGTTCTTTTAGAACTTCCTGAGGGATGCACAACGGCGGCCGGATGCGCGGAAAGTTTTTTCAAACGTTCCAAAAAATCGAAACAAAAAGCACACGGTCTTTATCAAGAGCGTAGTAATCTTGAAGCTAAAATCCGTCACCTTGAGCTTTTTATCCAAACCGTCTCAGAGGCTTCAACTCCCGAAGAGATAGCCCTTTTATTTCCTCCAAAGGCACAGGGTAACAAACAAAAAAATGGTGATTCGATTGCCGAATTTTGGATTGAGGGGATAAAAGTTTCCCTCGGAAAAAGTGAAAAGGGGAATATCGAACTCCTCCGTAATGCTAAAGCACGCGATATTTGGATGCATCTAAAAGATCGCCCATCCGCACACGTCATTATTTCGACTGACAAGCAACAGCTTCCCGAAAAACTCCTTGAAGCGGCGGCAAAATTGTGTGTCGATTTCTCCGTATTTGAAAAAGGGCGTTATTTGGTCGATTATACTCCACGAAGAGAAGTAAAAGTACAAGAGGGTGCAAATGTCCTCTACACCAATTATAAGACGTTGAATATCCAAAAAGGGTAATGCTATGGCACTGGGTCCTATCGGTAATGCTATCTATGTAAATCAACAAATGGCAACGGTTGCAAGTGAGAAAAATGCCATTCTAAACCGATTTGAATTGCAAGCACTTGCGGCAGCCACTGCAGCGCAAGAAGAGAAACAGGAGATTGAAGAGGTGCGCCCTCCGGAGGAAAATCACGGGGTTGATCCGGATCGGGAACATACCAAAGAGCAAGCGGAGCAGGAGGAGAGACGTCCTTCGCACGAAGAGAAAAAAGAGGAGAGCGAAATCCCGTTAAAACCTCTCCATATTTTGGATGTTAAAGTTTAGTCACCCCTTCAGTATACACGCCGATTTGCATCTGTCTTATAATAAAATAAATGGTATAATCGCGTAATTTTAAAACCATTGGTTAATCATACTATGCAAACTGCAAAAAATTCAATTCAAGAGCGTATTGTTACCGCAGTCTTTCTTGTTATCGGTGTCCTTATTGTTGGCCTTATCAACAACTTTTGGCTCATGTGGGCAGTCATGGGGGTTATTTACCTTCTTGCTTTTCATGAAGCGACCCGTTTATTCGGGATTAACAACAGTTCTTTGTATGCTTATGCCGCTATTTTATGGCTTGCCGCGGCACTTTATCCCTATGGTGAAGATTTGTTTGTTATTGCGGGACTTATTTTTGCCGCAGCGGTTGCGTACACCCAAAATATCCCTCCTAAAAACTTCCTTCCGTTTATCTATCCGACGGCGGGGATGCTATTTATGCTCAGCATGTATCAAGAGTACGGTATGGGCGCTATGTTATGGTTGCTCGTTGTCGTAGCTTCCGCGGATGTGGGAGCCTATGTGGTAGGTCGGAGTATCGGTAAAACCCCCTTTAGCGTCTCTAGCCCGAGTAAAACCCGAGAAGGTGTTTATGGCGGTATTGCCGTCGCGACGGGTGCCGGATTTTTTATCGGTATCACCATTGTGGATATTACTCAAGCGGTTATTATTTCGATGGCTGCGGCTGTCGGTGCAGTATTCGGTGATCTGTTTGAGAGTTATCTCAAACGTCAAGCCGGAGTCAAAGACAGCGGCTCTATCCTTCCGGGTCACGGCGGGGTATTAGACCGAATTGACGGTTATCTTTTTGCCTCCGTAATCATGCTTGTCCTCCTTCGGGGACTTGTTTGATCCTACTGGGTTCTACGGGCTCCATCGGGGTCAATGCCCTCAACATCGCTGAACAATTTAATCTGAGCGTCGATACTCTCGTTGCGGGACGCAACATCACCCTTTTAAATGAACAAATCAAACGCCATAAGCCTAAACGTGTTGTTGTGATGGATGAGGCCGATTGTCTTTTGGTTCATCACCAAAATGTTCAAAGCGGCGAAGCGGCGATTTTGGAAGTGATTGAACACTCCTCTTCGCAGCATGTTGTCAATGCCCTTGTCGGCTTTGCCGGATTTCGCCCAACACTTAAAGCACTCGAATGCGGTAAAAAACTAGCCCTCGCTAATAAAGAGTCGTTGGTTGTCGGCGGTGCATTTGTGGATACCTCCGCTATTATCCCTATTGATTCAGAACATTTCGGTTTATGGTATCTTAATCAAACGCCGCGCCCTGTAAGTCGTATGGTCATTACCGCCAGCGGTGGGGCATTTCGCGATTGGCCGCTGGAAAAACTTTCCACCGCAACACTTTCGGATGCTCTCAAACACCCTAATTGGTCAATGGGGCAGAAGATTACTATCGATAGTGCCTCGATGGTGAACAAACTTTTTGAGCTTCTCGAAGCCCGTTGGCTTTTCGGGGAGGGGGAGTATGACGCCCTCATCGAGACGAAATCATTGATCCATGCTCTTATCGATTACAAAGACGGATCAACGACCGCCCATTTTGCCCATGCCGATATGCGCCTCCCCATCGCCTATGCCCTTATGGGGAAAGTGGATATCCCTATTGTGAATCGAATCGATTTAACCCGTGTCGGTGCCCTCGAATTTAGAGAGATCGAGAAAGAGCGTTACCCGATTTGGCAAATCAAAGAGGATCTTCTCTCTCATCCTGCGCGTGGGGTTATCGTTAATGCCGCAAACGAGGCGGCGATTGAACGTTTTGTCGCGGGGGATATCCGCTTTATTGATATTTCAACGATGATACTGCGTGCGTATGAGCATTTTAGTGGCGCACCGGAATCAATTGACGCTATTTTTGCTCTGGATGATGAGGTGCGCCGTTACATTCGAGGTTTATCGTGCTAAAAGTATTGATGCTGCACGGTTGGGGCGGAAGTGATGATCCTCATTGGCAAGCATGGCTTTCCGGTGAGATAGCTAAAAACTATGGAACGGTCTCTTTTCCTCTTTTGGACAATCCCCATTTCCCGAGTAAAAACCGATGGATGAAGCAAATTAAAGGGCTTTTAGAGGATTTCAAACCGGATGTCGTTATTTGCCACTCTTTGGCGAATATCGCGTGGTTTCATTTATGCCATGAAGGGGAAATTTCCCCTGTAAAACGTCTACTACTCGTCGCTCCTCCTCATTTGAATTGTGAGATCGAAACCCTAAAAACCTTTTTTCCTCTTGTATCACCTAAACATTTATACGCTGAAGAGGTATTATTGGTAACATCCGACAATGATCAATATATGACCTCCAAAGAGGCACTGAAGCTACAACGTGAATTGGGTGTTGAGATGAAAGTGATTGAAAATGGCGGACACATCAATACTGCTTCAGGATTTGGTGAATGGCCATGGGTCAAAGAGTGGGTAATGCAATGATTCTCAGCATCGAAAGTTCGTGTGACGACAGTTCCATTGCCATTACCGAAATCGTTACCAAGAAACTCATTTATCACAAGAAGATTTCTCAGGAGTTAGCACACTCGGTGTACGGCGGCGTTGTTCCTGAACTTGCCAGCCGTCTTCACGCGGAGGCATTGCCGCATATTTTGAGTGAATGTGAGCCTTGGTTTAGTCAATTAAAAGCAATCGCTGTGACCAATGAGCCCGGATTAGGGGTAACTTTGATCGAAGGGGTTACGATGGCCAAAGCGCTGAGTATTTCACTTGGAATCCCTATCCTCCCAATCAACCATTTAAAAGGGCATATCTATTCTCTCTTTATAGAAAAAGAGGCAATCTTTCCTCTTACCGTATTACTGGTCTCCGGTGGACATACGCAATTGATTGAAGTAAAATCATACACTGAGATGGAGACGGTTGCAACGACGATGGATGATAGTTATGGAGAGAGCTTCGATAAAGTAGCGAAGATGATGGCGTTAGGGTACCCGGGTGGCCCTTTAATCGAGAAACTAGCCCAAAGTGCTGATGCGTCTCGATTTGCCTTTACGGTACCTCTATGGCAATCTCCGCTCATCGCCTTTAGTTATTCAGGGCTTAAAAATCAAGTACGGCTTGCCGTAGAAGCCAATGAGCGCTCTGCTTATCCCGATATCGCAGCGGCTTTTCAGAAAACGGCAACCGAACATTTGCTACAAAAACTCAAAAAATATTTTAAATCACACCCTCCTGTCCGTTTAGCAATCGTCGGCGGAGCCAGTGCCAATCTCTACTTACGAGAGCGTATGTTAGAACTTCTTCGCCCGCACAATGCAGAGTTGTTGCTCTCACCGCTTGAATATTGTTCTGATAATGCCGCTATGATAGGGCGTGCAGCGATCGAAGCGTATCAGATGGGACATAGCTGCCATTATAAAAGTATTAGCGTCAATCCCCGCTGTAAACTTTGAAATAGCTTAAAACCAAACATCTCTTCTATAATTCAGAGTTAAATTATCCGATTTAAGTACAATTTCCGTACCAACACAAATAATAGGAGCTTTTAATGGCAACGACTAAATTCAAAGGTACTGATGTAGAGCTTTTAGGAAACACTGTAAATGTAGGTGATAAAGCACCTTCAATCACGGTTGTAAACTCAGCGGGACTCGGTGATGTTACCGTAGGTGGAGCACAAGGTAAAAAACAACTTATTATTGTTGTTCCTTCATTGGATACAGGTGTATGTGCAACGGAAACACGTAATTTCAATGCAAAAGCTGCAGGTCTAAAAGACGTTATCACGACTATTGTATCTCTTGATCTTCCATTTGCTGCGGGCCGTTTTTGCCAAGCTGAAGGTATTGACAACTTGACAGTATGTTCAGACTTCCGTAATAAAGAGTTTGCAAACGCATACGGTGTATTACTCGGTGGTTCAGTACTTGCCGGTGTAACCTGTCGTGCAATTTTTGCAGTAAATGAAGAAGGTATCGTAACGTATAAAGAGATCGTTCCTGAAATCACAGAAGAGCCAAATTACGAAGCTGCATTGGCTGCCGTAAAATAATCCTCTTTCTCTCCTCTTGGAGAGAATCTTCACTTCACCTATTCACCTAACGTTATTTACACGTAATGCTAATCAATCCATCAGTTTTTTGTAATGTATAGCTATAGTGGCCATCAAGGGTTATTGTGGCACGCGCAAATTTTTCGTGGTTTCCTAGAGAGACATCGAGATAAGGGGCTGCATTGAGGGAGATTTTACTTGACTTGAAAGTGGCGTCCCGCTTAAAATCGAGGACAATGCGATTAGGATCACTTAGGACAAAATGACGAACGAGTTTATCTGAGGTTTTAATACTCATATTTTCTCCTTTGGAGTAAAACTGAATAAATCCAAAATTAGCCATCAATGAACTTTTTGTGACTACAGCGTTTGTTGGACTGCTACCTTTTGTTTGTGAGAGTGAAATAGGACGGTGCCAATCAATAGTTTGATCAATTTGTACTTTTTTCTCTTCGATACTGCCATCTAGATTTTGAATCGTAAAGGTAACCTCTTTTAAAACACGTGCTTGATCGGGAAAAGTATAGGTTACGGTGCCCATTTTTGGTCTTGCGTCAGAAAGATTAGAGGTTACTTTTTGCTTTTTGGATTCTTCAACAGCGAAAAAAGGGTTTTCTCGAGCCATGAGAGGCGAGAGGAGCAACAAAGAGAGACAAAGAGAGTATTTCATAAATCCCCAATCACTATTGTGAATCAGCATCAAGCTCTTTTAGCTCGAAGTACTGTTTTTGCAAAGCGGCATTTTCAGCTTTAAGACGTTCAATGTCTTCGCTTAGGTAATTTTGATGCTCTTCAAGATCAAGGAGGACGCTTAGAGAGTTATCCCCAAAAAAGATAAATCCCATATAAACACCTACCGCTAAAACAACACTGGCCGCGAGGAGAAATTTAGGGGTCGGCAAGCCAAAATAACGCTCGCTTAGGCTCTCTATCTCTTCATGGACAAATAGATGTTGATCGTCTTGATGCATCAGTTAAAGAGCGAACTCCCAAGATATTCGCCGTACATTACTTCCGTTTCGATTTCGAGTAACCGGTTGTATTTAGCGGTACGTTCGCCGCGTGCTGTTGAACCGGTTTTGATTTCGCCGCAGTTGAGGGCAACGGCAAAATCAGCGATAAAGGCATCTTCGCTCTCTCCAGAACGGTGGCTCATAACACATTTATAGCCGTTGCGTTGAGCAAGGCGTACGGTAAGCATTGTTTCCGACACAGAACCGATTTGGTTAGGTTTGATAAGAATGGAGTTGGCGATCCCTTTTGAAATTCCCTCCGCCAAGATATTTGCATTAGTTACAAACAAATCATCTCCAACCAATTGGATTTTTTCACCCAATCTCTCAGTGAGGATTTTCCATCCCTCCCAATCATCTTCACTTAATCCGTCTTCAATCGAAACAATAGGGTATTTAGAACAAAGGTCAGCATAATAATCCACTAATTGTGCGGAAGTAACGGTGCGATTTTCAGAATCGAGACGATAGCCTCCCTCGCTTACAAGTTCAGATGCCGCAACATCCAAAGCGATAGCGATTTGCTCACCTGCTTTATAGCCCGCTTTGGCAATGGCCTCCATAATCACTTGAATCGGTTCTTCGTTAGAACTCAAATCGGGTGCAAATCCCCCCTCATCACCGAGCGCTGTATTTGCACCGCGGTCTTTTAGGATTGTTTTAAGATTATGATACACCTCAGAAGAGGCGCGTAAACCTTCAGAAAAATCGCTGAATCCGATCGGCATAATCATGTACTCTTGAAAATCAACGCTGTTATCCGCATGGCTTCCGCCGTTGATGATGTTGAGCATCGGTACAGGAAGCACCATTGCATTGGCGCCGCCAAGATAACGATACAATGGAATACCGAGACTCGCAGCTGCCGCACGCGCTACTGCCATAGAGACACCTAAAACGGCGTTAGCACCAAGGTTACCGTAGTTTTCCGTACCGTCAATCTCTTTCATAACTGCATCGACCATGGCTTGATTAAACGGACTAAGCCCCATAACCGCATCCGCGATTTGAGTATTGACATTTTCCACCGCTTTAAGGACACCTTTGCCCATGTAACGCGCATCGCCGTCACGTAACTCTAATGCTTCACGCTTACCGGTACTTGCACCGCTTGGTACGATAGCGCTTTCACGAGTTCCATCACTTAACTGTACGGTTGCTTTTACGGTTGGATTCCCTCGAGAGTCCATTACTTCGATTGCACTTACTTCATCAATAAAAATCATTCATCTACCTCACCTATATCAGATTCATCCATAGCAATGATGCCGTTGACACCCATCGCCGCTTTAATTTTTTCTTCGACCTTGCGTGCCAGTTCCGGCTCGTCTTTAAACTTTTGTTTAACGTTTTCGCGCCCTTGCCCGAGTTTTACATCTTCGAAGCTAAACCATGCGCCACTTTTATCAATGATATCAAGTTTAACCCCGTAATCGACGAGTTCTCCCTCTTTAGAGATACCCTCTCCAAACATGATATCAAATTCTGCTTGACGAAACGGCGGTGCTACTTTATTTTTAATAACTTTAGCCTTCACACGATTACCGATTTGGCTCTCCCCTTGTTTGAGAGTAGCGATTTTGCGGACATCGATACGGACGGATGCGTAGAATTTTAACGCATTTCCCCCCGTTGTAGTTTCGGGTGAACCGTATCCCATCGTTCCGATTTTCATACGGATTTGATTGATAAAGATAATCGTACAGTTCATTTTGTGCATGATACCGGTGAGCTTACGCAATGCTTTTGACATTAAACGGGCTTGAACACCTACTTGCTGATCGTTCATCTCCCCTTCAATCTCCACTTTAGGAGTCAATGCCGCAACCGAGTCTATAACGATCAAATCAACGGCTCCGCTTCGGACAATTGTTTCCACGATATCAAGTGCTTGCTCACCGTAATCGGGTTGAGAAACGAGAAGATTCTCAACATCGACACCGAGATTTTTAGCGTATCCGATGTCGAGAGCGTGTTCCGCATCGATAAAAGCGCAAATTCCACCGTTTTTTTGACATTCAGCAGTAATTTGAAGACTGAGGGTTGTTTTCCCCGAACTCTCAGGTCCGTAGATTTCGATAACGCGACCTTCGGGGATTCCACCGATTCCAAGGGCTAAGTCCAGACCAATAGAACCTGTACTGATGGAATTAATAGGTTCAATCTCTTTGTCCCCAAGACGCATCAACGTCCCTTTTCCGAATGTTTTGTCGATTTGCTTCATCGCAAGTTCAAGCGATTTAAGTTTGTTTGGATCCATCATGCTGTGCTCTCCTGAGACTAATATGTTTTAAAATTACGTCATAATATGACAAATTGAAATATATTTATAAAATATGACAAATTGCAATATTAATAATTCGCATTCTGGAATAGAGATATTTTAGCGTTATTTGGTTAAAATTTAATTGATATGTCGTTTTGAATAGGATTTTATGTGAAAAAAATGGTGATTGCCCACTCCCCCGATGCCGACGATATTTTTATGTACTATGCCATCAAATTCGGTTGGGTTGGAAAAGAGAATATTCAGTTCGACAATATAGCCCTCGATATTGAAACCCTCAACACCGAGGCCCTCAAAGGAACATACGACATAACTGCGATCAGTTTCGGTCTCTACCCCCATATTAGAGCCGATTATGCTCTATTACGTACAGCGGTAAGTTTCGGTCAAGGATACGGCCCCAAGTTGATCCGCAAAAAAGAGTCCGTTCTTAAAAAACGGTTCAAAGTGGCGCTCAGCGGGAAATATACGACCAATGCTCTCCTCTTTCGTATCGCCTATCCCGATGCCAAAATCATATATATGAATTTTTTAGAGATTGAACAAGCCGTTTTAGACGGTAACGTTGATGCAGGTGTCCTCATCCATGAATCTATCTTAGGGTATAACGATTCTTTAGAGGTTGAGCGTGAAATGTGGGATATTTGGTGTGAGCTAAGTGGAGGAAATCTCCCTTTACCCCTAGGCGGTATGGCGATCCGACGATCACTCCCACTCACTTCAGCAATCGAATACGAGAACCTTTTGACCAAAGCGGTTCAGATCGCACGGGATCACAAAGAGAACCTCTCTAAAATGTTGATGGAACGCAATCTTGTCCGCATCGACGGAGAGACTTTGGAGAAATATCTTGAACTTTACGCCAATGATGAGTCTATCTCCCTTAACGAAACTCAGTACAAAGCGATTGAACTTTTGTTTGATCTTGGTTACAAACACGGCTTTTTTGATGCAGCCATCGATCCGAGAGAATTTATGATCCCCCTCGAATACACTGAATTGAGGTACTCCTAGCCATGATGCAAGAAGAACTTATAGGGTTGGGAATCGAAACATTTAAAATCGCCCTCATTTTATCGCTCCCTGCACTGCTTGTGGGGATGTTTCTGGGCCTTGCAGTCAGTATCTTTCAAGCGACAACCCAAATCAATGAGATGACTCTCAGCTTTATTCCGAAAATCATCGGAATCGTTGTTGTTATTATCCTTACCATGCCGTGGATGATGAATGAGATGCAGGATTTCACGATCCGTATGTTTAACATGATTCCGACGTTTATGCAATGAATACCAAGACGGTTGATTTTTCAAAATTCAGCTCAATCCGTATCGGTCCTGTTGTAGAGGTCGCTTTAATCGAAAATGACGTTGTCCCTGAGGGATATTTTATCGTCGGTGCCGCAAACAATGTTCTCATTTCGCCTACACCGCCGCCGCTTATGATGCTTTCTAAAGCGTATGATTTTATCACGCTTGAAGAGGACGGTCTTCATGTCGGTGCAGCAACGCCGGGAGGGCGTGTCGTATCGTTTTGTAAAAAGAACGATATCGCCCATTTCGAGTATCTTTCCAAACTTCCCGGCACCCTCGGAGGTATGCTGAAAATGAATGCGGGACTGAAAGAGTTTGAGATTTTCAACCATCTCATCGCCATCCGTACTCAAAGCGGCTGGAAACAAAAAAGTGAGATCGAGTACGGCTACCGTAAAACGTCGATTGATGAAGTGGTTTTTGAAGCCGTATTTGAAGCAGAACAAGGGTATTCACTAGAACGGTACGATATGTTTAATCAGATGCGTTCCAATCAACCTCATGAGCCGAGTGCGGGAAGTTGTTTTAAAAATCCTTCGGGTGATTATGCCGGTCGTCTTATTGAAGCGGTAGGCCTGCGGGGTCATCGGATAGGAGCAATGGCATTCAGTGAAGTCCATGCTAATTTTCTCGTCAACACGGGTGGTGGAACCTATGCGGATGCGTTAACACTCATCAATGAGGCTCAAGTGCGCGTCAAAAGAGAATTCAATATTGATTTACAATGTGAAGTGATCCTTATTAAATAAGAAGATGTGACGTAAAAATAATATTTTATATTGACTTTAGTCGTCATGTTTGATAAAATGACGATGAAACTAAATATACTAAAGGATTTAAGCATACAATGACAGTAAGTTATATCCGTCCGGATAAAGATTTTGACGGTGTCTATGAACAGCTTAAGTTGATTAACGGTTACGCCGATCAAAAAGAGATTACGATCCACGAAGAGATGGTGGATCAAACGTCTCAAAATAAAAGGCTAAGTGAACGTCATGAAGTGGTGCGATTTTTTCGTTCATTAGAGAGTGACACGTTGATCATTTATGACACATGGACATTGAGTAATTGTATCGAAGATGTTGTCCAAATGTTTAGCTGCCTTCTTAAAAATAACAACACAATTCATTTTGTCAAACCGGGTGTCATAATCGACCGCAAAAGTGATACAATGGTTGTCCTTGGTCTTATTGATCAGCTCCGACAGGTGCTTCAAGACGATGCAAAAAAGGGGATAGGGCGTCCGCGCGGGTCCAAATCATCATCTAAATTCGATATACATTTGGAACAAATAATTGAGTTGTTGAAGAAAAGAAAAAGTGTCAGTGAGATTGCTCGTATTTTAGGGGTAAGCCGAAGCTCCCTCAAAGATTATATCGAATCACGTGAACTTAAAGAGGTAGTGAGCGGTGTTATTGGTATCGGAAGCGATGCGGATGCGGAAGCTACGGTGATTGGGACAATTCGATGCCCAATCGATGAATCAAGCATATGATGGAGGTCGTAGAAATGAGTGAAGAAACAATGTCCCCAAAAGGGAAAGAGTATTTGTCTGGGTGGACCCCTTGGCGTATTAAACGGTATTGGTTTTACGGGTTAGTCACCCTTTTTGCATTGGCGGTGCCATGGATTACGATCGAGGGAAATCATCTTTTCTTGTTGAGCTTTGATAAATTGAAACTTCATTTGATGTTTATTCAATTTGATATGCAAGAGCTTTATTTGATGCCGTTTTTGCTCATGATTTTGTTTATTGGTATTTTCGGTATTACCGTATTAGGCGGACGTGTGTTTTGCGGATGGATGTGTCCCCAAACTATTTTCCGTGTTGTGTACCGTGATTTGATCGAGACAAAGCTTTTAGGGCTTCGTAAGCGTATCAAGAATAAGCAACAAGAACCTGATTACTCTAAATTTGAAAACAAAGTAAAACGTCTGGTCGCTATTTTGCTCTGGACAGGGTTGGCATTTGTAGCCGCCGCCGATTTGATGTGGTATTTTGTACCACCGGAAGATTTCTTGGCGTATATTCAAAATCCTGCTGAGCATCCTGTTTTAGTTGGCTCTATTTTAGGGATTGTCGCCTTTTTGGTGTACGACGTTATTTTCTTACAAGAGAATTTTTGTGTCTACGTTTGCCCTTATTCACGTATTCAATCGGTTCTCTATGATGATGATACTGTTATGGCAGTTTACAACCCAAATCGAGGTGGAGAGATCTATAACGAGCATAAAGAGAAAATGTTTATCAAACAAAATGATCTTCTTGCGCTTAATCCTAAAGCAGAGTGTACAACCTGTGAGAGCTGTGTTACGGTATGCCCGACCCATATCGATATCCGACGCGGGCTTCAATTAGAGTGTATCAACTGTTTAGAGTGTGTTGATGCGTGTACCGAGGTTATGGGTAAACTTGGCAAGCCGAGTCTGGTAGAGTGGTCAAGTGAAAAAGAGACCCTTTATATGAAAGGTAAAACGCACTATTTCCGTCCGAAAATATTGGGTTATATCGCTATTTTGGTCATTGTCAGTGTAATTCTCGGGATGATGGGAAGTAAAAAAGAGTATATGCTCTTGAACATCAACAAAGAGAATCGGCTCTATTCTATTCACACGAATGATGAGGGTAAAGTTCAAGTTGATAATGCCTATACGTTCTTGTTACAAAATACCCTGAACGAAGACCATGAGTATTATTTCGACATTGTTGCCCCTGCAGGAATGGAAGGTAAAATCAAAATTGATCAGCCTGAAAAAGCGTTCAAAGTAAAACCGGGTGTTGTTAAGAAAAAAGTCGTTGTTCTTTATACCGATGAGATGTTGGTGAATGACGATCGTAAAGATACCGTTATCCCGATTACCATCAATGCGTATGCTGTAGATGCAAAAGATAAAGTGGCGGTAACCCGTCAATCAACCTTTACCTTCCCGCGTTCGGATATGTTAAAATAATTTTTAGAGGGGAGTACCCCCCTCTTTCTCTGCCTCATTCTTCTTTTATAGTACAATACCTTCAATGAAAAAAATAGCAATTATCGGCGGTGGTGCAAGCGGTTTAATGGCAGCCCTATTTGCGGCACGCTCTGGAGCGAATGTCACTATTTATGAACATAACAATAGCGTGGGCAAAAAGATATTGGCCTCCGGTAACGGACGGTGCAATATTATTAATACTACCGCTTCATACGAAGATTATGCGGGAGCTGATCCACAGTTCGTTACGTACACACTCAAACAACTCTCGTTTGGCTATTTCGAAAAACTGTGCCATTCCATCGGGCTATTACTCGACATCAAAGACGACGGCAGATGCTACCCCCTCTCCAATGAAGCCAAATCGGTATTGATTGCCCTCAAAAGTGCTGTGAGTGAAGCGGGGGTAAAAATCATCACCGAGTCCAAAGTAACCGCGATTACCAAAAACGACTCCCTTTTCAACGTCCAAACCGATCAGGACAAACAAAGCTATAACAACGTTTTAATCGCCACAGGGAGTGAAGCGGCTCCGCAACTCGGTGCAACGGCGGATGGCTACATCTTCGCCCGCGCATTCGGGCATGAAATTCTTCCGACTTA
Organism: Sulfuricurvum sp.; assembly: GCA_024637215.1. Taxonomy (GTDB): domain Bacteria; phylum Campylobacterota; class Campylobacteria; order Campylobacterales; family Sulfurimonadaceae; genus Sulfuricurvum. The sequence continues at coordinate 8,849 of JAGXFM010000078.1, read as the reverse complement.
TCCCTCTTTGGTACAGCTCCATTTGGATTCTAAAAATCACCCTAAAATGGCAGGGGTTAAAACGACGGCAGAAGTCACTTTATTTATCGAAAACAAAAGTAACACAAAAGTAACAGGGGACATCCTCTTTGCTGCATACGGTATTTCGGGACTCGCCATCCTCGACATCAGCCAGAGAGCGTCTCATGCTCTGCTACACAAACAGCGCGTTAGTATCTCCCTCAATCTCCTCCCCCGCTATGATAGAGGAGAGCTTGTGAGTCTCATCGAAAAACTATTTGCCTCCGTCCCTAACCATGATGTTCATACCGCTCTTTGTGGTCTCATCCCTGCCAAAATAGCGACCTATCTCCTCGAAGACGCTGCACTTGCTCTTACTACAACTGTATCCGCCCTCAATCCAAAAGAGGTCAAAAAACTAGCCCATTTGATCGGTGAATGGAAGTTTGAAGTGACCGATACCCACGGTTTCAAGCACGCCGAAGTAAGCGGTGGCGGTGTCAGTACGGCACAAGTCAATAACAAAACGATGGAATCAAAACTGGTAGAGGGGCTTTATTTTGCAGGTGAAGTTTTGGATATAGTAGGACGTCGCGGGGGATATAATTTTAACTTTGCATGGGCTAGTGGGATGATTGCGGGTAAAGAGATAGCGAAGTAAGCGCGCGAATGCGCACTAACTTATTTTTTTCCGTAACGTTTACGGTCAGTTGGATCCAACCATTTTTTACGGATACGGATAGTAAGAGGAGTTACTTCAAGAAGCTCATCGTCTTCGATCCATTCAAGTGCACGCTCAAGGTTCATATCACGTGGTGGAATGAGTTTAATCGCTTCGTCTGCTCCTGATGAACGGACGTTTGATTGTGCTTTTCCTTTGATCGGGTTAACATCAAGGTCGTTGGTACGGCTGTGCTCGCCTACGATCATCCCTTTGTAAACTTTGGTTTGAGGATTAACAAACAATACTCCACGCTCTTGCAAGTTTGCAAGGGAGAATGCCAAGGTAACACCATCTTCCATAGAGGTCAATGCTCCGTACTGACGGCTCTCAACACCACTTGCTGAGTATGGGCGGAATTCTAAGAATGAGTGATTCATAACACCCTCACCTTTGGTTTCTGTCAAAAATTGTCCACGGAAACCGATAAGTCCACGTGCAGGGATAACGAACTCTACGCGCGTAAAGCCCTCACCCATTGGAACCATCGCTGTCATTTCTGCTTTACGACGACCAAGACGCTCAATGATGCTTCCTGCAAATTCTTGAGGAAGGTCAACTACAAGGTGCTCGAACGGCTCACATTGGACCCCTTCGATTTCACGTACGATAACTTCAGGACGTCCGATACCGAACTCGAAGCCTTCACGACGCATATTTTCAGCCAAAATCGTGATTTGAAGTTCTCCACGTCCTGAAACTTGGAATTTACCCTCACCGATAACTTCACAACGCATTGCAACGTTGGTGTTCATCTCTGCTTCTAAACGCTCACGAATTTTGTTTGACGTGATATGTTTTCCCTCTTGACCTGCAAGGGGAGAATCATTAACCGAGAAGAATACGTTTAGCGTAGGCTCTTCAACGTGCATTGGATCCAATGGCATAGGATTGTTAGGATCACAGATGGTGTCTCCAACGTCTACGGTTTCGATACCGGCGAGTGCAACGATGTCGCCCGCTTCTGCGGTTTGGATTTCTGTACGGTTAAGACCCATAAATCCGATAAGTTTAGAGATTTTACCCTTAACCATTTCGCCGTCAGCTTTTGCAAGGAGGATATTATCCCCTTTTGAAATGCGTCCGTTGAAGATACGAGCAATACCGATTTTACCAACATAATTATCGTAGTCCAATGTGAAAACTTGTAATTGTGTTGGATTCTCAGGATCACCGGTAGGTTCAGGCACTTTATCTAGAATAGTGTTGAACAAACAAGTGAAGTCACCATCAGGGTCAGACATATTGAGTTTCGCCATACCATCACGAGCTGCTGCATAGATGATTGGGAAATCGAGTTGATCTTCAGTCGCGTCCATTGCAACAAAAAGGTCGAATACTTCGTCTACTACGCGCTCAGGATCAGCGGAAGGTTTGTCGATTTTGTTGATAACAACGATTGGCTTGAGCCCAAGAGCCAACATTTTTTTAACAACGAATTTCGTTTGAGGCATAACACCCTCATACGCATCAACAAGGATCAAAGCCCCGTCAACCATTTTTAATACGCGCTCAACTTCTCCACCGAAATCGGCGTGGCCCGGAGTGTCGATAACGTTAATTTTATGATCGCCATAGCGAATCGCCGTGTTTTTTGAGAGAATGGTGATTCCGCGCTCTTTTTCAAGGGCGTTAGAGTCCATAGCTCTTTCATTCACTTGTTCGTGGCTTCCATATGTACCGGATTGCTTGAGCAACCCGTCAACTAGAGTCGTTTTACCGTGGTCAACGTGCGCGATTACGGCGATGTTACGAATTTTTTGCATTGCTGTCCTTTAAAATGAGGGCAAAGATTTTCGCGGATTATATCGCACATAAGGTTAAGGAAATGTTAAGCACATTATTGCAAATTACTGTTTGGTTACTTTCCTTAAGTGGAATATTTTTTGCTTTGCTTTACTACTTTAACAAAAGGGTGCGATATGTGCCCAAATAAGGATCACTCATGATCATTCAAAGTAACGAAGCTCAGGCGAAAACATCACTGGCCGATTTATTAGGGGGGAATTCAAAAAAATCTTCTTCAAAATCGAATGACCTGTTTTCTAAACTTTTGGGTTCATTCGGGCAATCTAAAACGGATGAGAGTAAAATCGTCAAATCCAATGATTTTAAAGCGGTCATCGATCCTAAAAACAGTTCAACAAAAAATTTAGAAATAAAATCATCTTCTTTTAAAGAACTCCAGTCACTTTTAACGGGGAGTGAAGAGAAAGAATCGGCACTGCTCTCCAAAGAGCTTCTCGGAACTCTTTCTGAAGATCAAGTACGCACCCTTATGAATCGGGCAAAAGATTATCTTAAAAATGAGATTACCGCTAAAACCCCCGAATATCAAGTCGATCCGAAAACGTTGCCGAAAACGTTGGCGGGTCTCGTTGAACTGGCTAAAAAAATGGGATTAGAGCCGCAATCGATTAGCCTTTCTACTTTAGTAAATGATTCGGAAGAGAAAGCGCCGTTTCCGAACGAGCTCCTTTCAAAACCTCTTTTGGAGACGAAAGCCCTGGCCGCCCTTCCGAGTGCATCGCAAGAGGATATGTCAATGGAGACGTTGGCACAGCTTATTAATGAGATAAAGAATAAAGAGCAAAAAAGTACGAAAACAAGTTCGTCAGAGTCCGTAGAAAATGTTATTTCCGAAAAAACTGAAACACAGCCGTTGAAAACATTGCTACAAACGCTTGACAAACGCGAAGGCACAGACTCGGCTAAGGAAACCTCTGCATCTGCTTTGGAGATAGAAGTAAAAACGGCGTCACCTGCACAGCAAACCACAAAAACAGATGGGTTAATCGCTTTATTACAGGGGACAAATGAGAATAAAGAATCCCAAGGGGAGAGCGGTAACTCTTTAAAAGTTGAAGGGGACGGGGCTAAAACAGCCCATCCTCTTAAAGCGGATTCTCTGGAAGTAAAATCGAAAGAAGCACAGCAAAGCATGCGTCTTTTTGCGAGCGATCTGAAAGAGGCGGTACAAGAGTATAAACCCCCGTTTACACGTCTTACGATGAAGCTGAATCCTGAAAAGCTCGGTGAAGTTGAAGTAACCCTCGTACAGCGCGGTAATAATGTTCATGTCAATATCCAATCAACCAATGCTAGCAGTGTCGCCTTTTTAGCCCACAATGCGACGGAGCTCAAAGCGCAGCTCGCTTCTCAGGGGATTACCAACGCTACAATGAATTTTATGTCCGGAGGTGAAAATGGACAACAGGCACAACAACAACATCAACAAGAGCAACAACAAAACCGTTTTCGCTCTTATGAGTCGTTTGAAGAACTCGAACTAAATGAAGAGCAGATTTCGGCTCTTGAAATCGTAATCCCGAATTACGCGTAATCCAAGGAGGATATTATGGCTATTAATGCTTACGGAGCTTACACAACAGATGCCGCCTATACAGGCGGAACTACGGCTGCCACAAACGAAGATAAAAGTGTTTTAGGAAAAGACGACTTTCTTAAATTGTTACTCTTAGAACTCAAATACCAAGATCCGACTGCTCCGATGGACAGCGAGAAAATTTTAACACAAACCTCACAACTTGCGACATTAGAGGCAAATGAAAATACCAATAAAGCGCTTGAAACATTGGCCGCATCCCTCAACGCATCTTTGCAATACACCGGTATTTCTGCTATCGGTAAACTAGCGGATACCGGCAGTAACGCTATTGTCAGGGAAGAGGGTGAAGACGTTGATTTTGAGCTCTATTTCCCAGATGCTGTTAGCAGTGGAAAGGTTAATATTCTCGATAGTAGCGGGAATGTTCTCCGTAGTATGGCGATTGGTGCTACTGATGCGGGAATCGCAAAATATAACTGGGACGGCACTAATAACAACGGGGTAGAACTGGATGCAGGTGTTTACTATGTTGAATCGTCGTATACCAAAACGGATGGGACAACGGCTACCTCACGTGTCGGACTCTACCCTATTGAAGCCATTAAATTTGACAAGGGGGTCACCTATGCCAAACTCGGCTCTAATTATGTTGACTTCAGTACGATCTCCGAAGTGACAAACAACTAAGGATACTATAGTGAATCAAGCCTATTATTCTGGAATATCGGGGATTATGACCCATCAGTATGGACTGGATGTCGTCTCCGATAATATTGCCAATGTAAATACAGTAGGGTATAAAGGCTCAACGGCTGAATTCAACGAGTTATTTACAAATATTTTAGTGAGTGCTGGGTCTACTCCGACCACGAACAGTATCGGCATGGGGTCACGTTTGCAATCCACGACAACCCAAATGCAAAATGGGACACTTCTCGCGAGTGATCGTTTTAATGATCTTGCGATCGGTGGAAACGGTTGGTTTGGTGTTGTATCGGGAAATGATGCCTATTACACCCGAGCCGGAAATTTTGTATTCGATGAGTACCAAACCGTAGCGGGAGATCCTAACTCTTCGGTTGCACGGCTTACTACCAATGACGGTAAATATGTAACGGGGACGATGTTGAGCAACTTTGCCTACAACGGAACCTTTGATTACGGTGATTTTGATTTAAACGGTGTTATGGGGGCTTACGTGGTCAGTGACCCGACCGATGAAGTCGCTATGGGGACAGTTGGTTCGCAGGGAATTTTGGAATTCCCCACACGTATCGCCTATCCGGTTGAGCCAACAACCACGGCACAGTTTTTCGGTAATCTCGGAACCGATAACGAAAAGCGTACCATCAGCGCCGACGTTGTTAGTGCCAATAATGAGCGAAACCGTTTGAGTCTCTCTTTTACTCTGAGTGCCGTCCAACCCAGCGGAAGTGTTGCTTGGGATGTCACCGCTTCCGTCACCTCGAATGATGGAAGTGTTGTTTACGATACAAAAAATGGACAAGCGATATTTGATGGAAGTGGGGGGCTGAGCAGTTTTGATATTGCTTCGATGGATAATGACGGTAATGCGGTGGCGATTGATTTGGGTAGCGGCTTTGATGGCGTTATCTCTATCGACGGTGCCGCGATTACGGGAACGTCACGATCTAACGGTGTTTCAGGCGGGACGTTAACCAAATACGGGATTAACTCCAACGGTATTATCGTTGCCGACTTTTCAAACGGTCGACAAAGTGCTATCGGTCGCGTAGCGGTATACCATTTTCAAAATGATCAAGGGTTAAATCGTGCCGGAGATACCTATTTTCAGGAAAGTACCGATAGCGGAAATCCGATTTTTTGGACGGATGAAAACGGTGAAGCGATTACAGGGGCGTTAGTTTACAGTGGAAAACTCGAAAATTCCAATGTGCGATTGGACGTAGGACTTACCGATATGATAATTATGCAGCGTGCGTATCAGGCCAATGCGAAGAGTATCACTACCGGAGATGAATTAATTCAAAAAGCATTGCAGATGCACCGCTAATTGGAATAATTTTTGCTTTTAAATTTTACTTTGTCATAAAAAGGACATATCATGTTACGATCACTCTTCGCAGGTGTTACCGGGTTGCAATCGCATCAGGTTGCAATGGACGTTGAATCCAACAATATTGCTAACGTTAATACGATCGGGTATAAGTATTCGCGTGCAAACTTTTCTGATTTGTTAGCCCAAACCAATCAAATCGCGACCGCTCCGCAAGGACAAATCGGGGGAAAAAATGCCGTACAGATCGGATTAGGGACAACCGTTAGTTCGGTCACCCGTATCCATTCTCAAGGATCGATTCAAAATACCGATAAAAATACCGACGTAGCAATCCAAGGTGACGGTTTCTTTATCGTCAGTTCCGATGGGGGAAATACCTATAAGTATAGCCGTTCGGGGGATTTTAAATTTGACGCGGCCGGAAATTTTGTCGATAATAACGGATTCATTGTTCAAGGATGGGTACGCGATAAAACAACAGGGCTTGTTGATGCTACCGCACCGATCTCCAATATTCAAATTCCACCGGGGTTAACCACTCCGGCACAATCAACGACTGAAGTGGTGATCAAAGCGAACCTAAGTTCAGGGGATCAAGTAGAGCAATTCAAACCTATTTATGGTCTTGATACCAATAGTCTTAATACATCAGGTGCCGATGGTTTAGCTAATACTTCGGATGATGATCGCCCTGAGTTTTTTAACGTTTTGTTTGATGCGAGCGGAAATGCGTTGAATCTCCAAAGCGGTCAAGGGATGTGGACGAGCTATCAGCCCTCAACTTACAGTGATACGATTGCCGCCCCTGCTGCCGGTGCTTTAGCATTTGACGTGAACGGGGTTTCTATGTCATTGGTATTCGCCGGGACAGAAACGGCAGCTCAAGCGACCAGTATGATCGCCGCTAAAATCAATGCCAATACGGCAACTACGGGTGTGAGTGCGGCACCAGATCCCTCAAATCCGGCTATTTTGATCCTTACTAATGATAATACGCGGGGGACAACCGCCGCCAGTAAAAATATTAGCTTAGTTGTAACCTCGGATGTCGCAGCGACCGGTTTTACCAGTGGAAGCGATATCACCGCATTTCAATATTCTTTTGTTAGTGCCGGAGCCACCCCTATAGGTGAAACCAATGCAACCGGAGCTATACGTCAATTCACATCAACGGAAGATTTACGGGCTCAGATGCAGCACGATGCGCGCCTTGTCGGGGATGATCATACTGTTGGTAATGATGGTGTATTTACGAGTGCTATTACGGTTGAAATCAACAGCAAAGGGCAATTTGAGATCAAAAATCCCGGAAGTGCAGGAACGGATGAATACGATCTCAGAGTTGCCGTCACGGGATTAACTTCGGCTGGGGTCACTGAAAACACTCGATTTACCCAAAACTTCCAAACCTTATCGGGAACGTTGACCACCGGTTCAAGCATCTCACGATTGAGCCAATCGTTTAATGCCGCTACTCACTCGGCGAGTATTGATGTATTCGACTCCCTTGGAACCAAACACACCCTTCGACTCGATTTCCGTAAAACGGCACTCAACTCCAGTGGAGGAACTGAGTGGATTTATGAAATCAGTGTCCCATCACCCGGAGATATCGGGGGAACAATCAATAAAAATGAACTTAAAAATTTAGATGCCGGACGTATCAGCTTTACTAATACTGGAGCCCTTGCTCTTGCGACGATTCCAAGTCTTACCTATACCGCCAATAACGGTTCGGCTCCTAATCAGACAATTGATTTGAATTTCGGTACGATCAACTCATTTGATGGAATGACCAGTTTTGACAATCCATCAGGAACCAGCGGTATCAGCCAAGACGGTTATCCCGGAGGGGACCTCGTCGGTATCCGGATTGACCAAAGTGGTACGTTAGTAGGATCATTCTCCAACGGACGTTCATTCGGACTTGCTCAAATCGGAATGGCGAAGTTTTCGAATAACGAGGGGTTAGTGAGTGATGGCGGAAATGTTTATCTCCAATCTGCCAACTCAGGTGACCCGATTATCGGAACAGCGGCAACCGCTGGACGCGGATTTATGCAATCGTCAGCACTTGAAGCATCAAATGTCGATTTGTCTAAATCACTAACACAGCTTATTATTATTCAACGCGGATATCAAGCCAACGGTAAAACCATTACCACCTCTGACACGCTTCTCGAAACCCTTATCGGCCTCAAACGCTAACGCTTTTTTGCGTTAGTAATTACCACTGATTACATTTGATTATTAATATAGTAGAATTTTTTTAGGAAGATAACTCCGGCGAGAAGGATGAACGCCGGAACTTTGAAACTTAAGGAGTGAGTGATGAATGAGAAAACGTTACCCGCTGACTTGCTGCTGTCATTTGGGATAACGATATTATGAATCAATTTGGTAAACGAATAGTAATATCGTTATACTTTCACTTATGAGATGGCGAACCCTAAAAACAAAAAAACAATCTACACGCACAAAACCAAAAACAGTGTTTGCCCCCTTTTGGCCTCGTGCCGCAGGGTTCGTCACCGATATTTTTATGATCGGATTACCCATATCACTTCTGAGCATGTTGATATTCGGTTATGATCAAATGGATACGGCAAGCGGTTTGGATGTGTTAGTTCATGATCCCAAAGCCCAAACCAATCCTCCCAATCCTATTGCATCGATAATTCAAGTCGGATTATTTTTCTTCATCTATGTTTGGCTATGGCACCGCAACGGCCAGACTC
>JAGXFM010000077.1 GCA_024637215.1 Sulfuricurvum sp. | reverse complement strand
GATACCGTCAATGCAATCGAAAAACTCTCGAATGACACGCAAAGCAATGCGGCTACTACCGAATCAATTATCCATAAAATCGGTAATATCAATGAGCTCTCTACTTCAAATGCGAGAAGTGTAGAAGAGATCGCCGCCGCCGCAGAACATCTACACCAAATGACCGAACAACTCACGGCTCAGATTTCGGTTTTTAGAACATAACTCTCCTCTTTTTTCTTTCCCTTATAGGGGAAGAACTCTTTACAATTCTGTTTTATTTTCTGTTTTGTTTAATGACGTCGGTCGTTATCTCGTCGTTTAGGCTCGTGGCGGCCGCTATCGCGTTTTTGAGTCGGCTTTCCGCCTCGATCACCGCCGCCGTTTCCGCCACGGTTTCCACCACCGCCGCCGCCTGCTCCGCCGCGACCGCGTTGAATCGGCTCAGCTTTGATAGAAGGATCAGGCTCATACCCCTCAATAATACTGCTATCAAGTTTTTTATTGATCAGTTTTTCGATCCCGCGCAAGTAATCGGCTTCATCGACACATACAAGAGAGATCGCTTCCCCTTCGCATCCCGCACGTCCGGTTCGCCCGATACGGTGGACATAATCCTCTGCGATGTTAGGAAGTTCGAAGTTCACGACATGAGGCAATGCATCGATATCGATACCGCGTGCCGCAATATCGGTCGCGACGAGAACTCTCACACTGCTGCATTTAAAATCGTTCAGTGCTTTGGTACGTGCCGCTTGACTTTTGTTACCGTGAATCGCAGCTGCGGTGATACCGATCTTTTGAAGATACTCGGTGAGTTTATTCGCCCCATGTTTGGTACGGGTAAAGACGAGAACCTGTTCCCATTTATTTTTACCGATCATCTCACCTAAAAGGGCACTTTTACGTTTACAATCAACGTGGATAACGCTTTGTTTCACCAGTTCGCTGGAGGTGTTACGACGTGCCACTTCCACTTCGGCAGGATTGCGGAGCAACGTGCTAGCCAAGGCTTTGATATCGTCCGAATAGGTTGCAGAAAAGAGGAGATTTTGTCTCGCTTTCGGGAGAATCGTGATGACACGGCGGATATCACGGATGAATCCCATATCGAGCATTCTGTCCGCTTCGTCAAGGATAAAAAATTCAACAGCACTCAAATCAACCGTCCCCTGCCCTACGTGATCGAGCAAACGCCCCGGAGTAGCAATGAGAATATCGATTCCGTTGCGGAGCATCGTGATTTGAGGGTTAATCCCTACTCCGCCGAAAATAACGGCACTTTTGAGAGGAAGGTATTTGCCGTAAATTTTTACACTCTCGGCTACCTGTGCCGCAAGTTCACGCGTCGGGGTGAGGATAAGGGCACGGATTTTTCGATGCGGTTTTGAGGTTTTTTTATCGCTCAAAATTTGGAGCATAGGCAAGGTAAAGCCCGCTGTTTTACCCGTTCCCGTTTGTGCTCCTGCGAGCATATCGCGCCCTTCTAAGATAAAAGGGATAGCTTGCGCTTGAACAGGGGTCGGGACCGTATAGCCCTGATCGTGAATTGCTTTAAGCAATGACTCATTTAAGTTTAAATCGGTAAATGTCATAAAAGTGTTCCTTAGGTGGTTCAGCCCAACCAAAGTCGCAACTCAGGACGGTTTTAGGCAAATGGGGAAAATTAGGTGGAAAGTGCAGTTTAACGCAAGTTCGTTAGCAACGCCAACCGTAGGCGTAAATCATTGTGCGCATTGTAGCACAGGAGTGTCCGAATACCAACGAATTATGTTAAAATCAACCGAAAAATAGAGATAAGTGATATTTATGGCTCAAACAAACCATTTCGATTCTATTGCAGAGGTTTTTAACCGTATTTGGTATTTCTCCGATGATTACAAAGAGTTTGTTATTCGCCATATACGAGAGGATCTATCCCTCACTCCTGAGGATGTTCTCGTCGATATCGGAGGGGGAACCGGAACCTTTACAAGCCGCTTGGTAGATGAAGCCCATCTTACTCATGCCTATTGTGTAGAACCATCAAGCTCCATGTGCAGCGAGGCGGCAAAACTCGAAAACATTACCGCTATCTGCTGTGATGCAGATGATTTTTTAGCATCGCACACCCCTTTTTCCAAAATGTTGTTCAAAGAGGTGATTCATCATATACCTAACCGTGCAGAGTTTTGGAAAACACTTTATACTTCGTTTCAAAACGGGGGAAAAGCACTGATTATTACCCGCCCTCAAAAAATCGATTTTCCTTTTTTTAGTGCCGCTAAAGAGGCATTTGCACGCCATCAACCTCCCCAAGAGCTGATTGAGCGTGAACTTTGTAATGGAGGATTTGAAACAACAACCCATCATCGAAGCCACACCTTTACCCTCCCAAAAGAGGATTGGTACACGATGCTGCGCCATCGCTTTATGTCCGATTTAGGGGTGTTTAGCGATGAGGAGATCGAAGAGGGGATAGTTGAAATCGAAAAAAAATATCCTGAAAAGACTATCGATATCATCGATAATCTTATTTTTATCATTGCAATAAAAAAGGGGTATTGAACCAAATAACTTTTACTATCGCAATTGAAAGGGTAAGCAAAAATGCATACATGACCCCCTCCATACAGTAAAAGAATAACGTACGATGTTCATTAAAGAGCATTTGAACTCCTGTTGCAACAAAAAGATTCAAACACTTTATACGAAACACTATAAATTAACTTTTAACATTAAAAGTTAATTTATAGATCTATCTCTAATATTTTAGATTTATTTTTGGTATTCAACTACCTGATTACGCCCATTCTTTTTTGCTTTGTAGAGTGCTTCATCGGAACGTTTTACGACCTCTTTGTATCCCTCATCTTTGAGATCAAACACCGAAATTCCGAAACTACAAGTTTTTTTCCCTACAATCTCGAATGGGTAGCTCTCAAGGGTCTTTCTCATCTTTTCTGCCAAAACAAAAGCTTCCACATCAGTGGTGTGAGGACAAATAATTAAAAACTCTTCTCCCCCCCAACGCCCTAGAATATCGGTTTCTCGGATATTTTCAGAGAGCAATTTGGCAATACTCACCAAAATATTATCCCCTACATCATGTCCATACGTATCGTTAACCTCTTTAAAATAGTCTATATCGAGCATAATAACGGCAAAAGAGTGGTTGTAGCGCTTGGAACGTCTAATTTCGGTTTTAAAACTGTTTTCCAAATACATACGATTATGGAGTTGTGTCAGTTGATCGGTTATCGACAACTCTTCAACCCGTTTTTTATCGGTAATATTTTGGCTGATGGCGGTGTATCCGATTTTCTCATCCACCTCGTTATAGAGGGGATAAATTACCATATCAAGCCAATAACATTCCCCCTCTTTACTACGGTTACGAATCTCTCCCTGCCACGTATCTCCCCGCGTAATCGTTTCCCATAACTTTACAAATGTAGAGCTCTTCATCTCAGGATGTTTAAGTATTTTGTGATTTTTCCCGATGAGTTGTTCTTTGGTATATCCCGATATTTTACAGAATGCATCTGAGATTTCGGTGATTTTCCCCTCTAAATCGGTCGAAGAGATAATGATATTTTTATCGATCAATACCATTTGTGTTTCAATCGTTTTCACGTATGCTTGACTTTTTTCAAGTGCGCGGTTTAATGCATTTCTGAGGCTAAATATTTGTAATGTATTTTTGAGTCGAACCAACAACTCCTCTGTACGAAACGGCTTGGAGAGGTAATCAACGGCTCCGAGTTCAAACCCTTTGACGATACTCTCATTATCATGCTTCGCCGTTAAAAAGATAATCGGGATATGTGCGGTATCACTGTTTTGTTTAATATGTTTTGCAACTTCAAAGCCATTCATCCCTGGCATTATAATATCGAGTAGTATCAAATCCGGTTTTGTATCCGATGTGAGTATTTGAAGGACTTTTTCTCCGTTTGTTGCAACTAACAGCTCATACTCTTGACTCAAAATATCGGCTACCACCGATATGTTCAGCGGCTCATCATCGGCGATTAAAATGGTTTGTTTTTTCTCAGCTTGAATCATAATGTACCTACTATTTTTTGTAGTATTTCCAAAGCATCATCATAGTTGTATGCGCGTAAGCACTCTATCGCTTTTTTACGTGATAACTCATCGCTGTGAGTATATAATATATTTTCGAGGAAAACAATCCTCTGAGGTTCTATCACGGAAGAGTGCTGCAAATCGTTAACCATAGCATTAATAAAATCTCTCGCTTCATCAGGAGTATACGTTACATTAAATGGCGCAGAAGTATCCTCACCATAAAATGCACGAATGGCGATAATTACCTCTTTTACAGCATTCAATAGCTTCGGAATCAGAGACTCGATCTCATCCATATCCTTTGAATTTTCGATCCTGCAAGCCAACGAATAAACCTTCTCAATCGAAAGGTTACCGCTCGTCCCTTTGAGCGTATGAATCAGAGAATTAAAAGGCTCTGTTCTTATCTCTATCGAATCTATTTTGAATGGAATCATCTCGTATTCATCGCAAAAATAGAGTAAATAACGCTTTATTTTTGCTTCATTATCACCGACACGCTCGATGAGCTCTTGCTTATTAATCCCCTCGATTATACCGATAAAGGGGGAAGAATCTTCATGTTTATCTACCGGTTTTAATTCTACGGCGAAGGGGTGTACCCATCGAATCAGGGCTTGTAACAGGGCATCATTTTCTATCGGCTTGCTCAAATGTGCGTTCATCCCTACCGCAGAGGTTAGCTCTTTATCTTTTTGCATCACAGCGGCACTCAAAGCGATAATCGGTATCTCTTTGTACTCAGGTATCTCTCGGATCTCTCTTGTCGCTTCAAATCCGTCCATCACCGGCATTTGCAAATCCATCAATACCACATCATAGCGCGTATTTTTGGCACGTTCTACCGCTATTTTTCCATTTTGGGCGACATCAACATACATCCCTAAATCTTCAAGCATACCTAAAACAACCATCTGATTGATCTTGTTATCTTCCACCAGTAAAATATGCGCACCCCGAAGCTCATCCAAACGCTCTTGTAGAATCGGAATTTTTTCGTGTACGGTAGTAATTTGAGCCGATTTCATCTTTCCAAAGAGTACGGTAAAGGCAAAAGTACTCCCTTGGTTCTCTTCGCTTAAAACCCAGATCTCACCGCCCATCATATGCACTAACTGTTTTGAAATCGATAATCCTAGCCCTGTTCCACCGAATTGTCGTGTAATCGAAGTATCAGCTTGGGAAAACTCTTGAAAAATTCTGCTTTGTGCTTCTTGCGTCATTCCGATTCCCGTATCTTTAACACTAAACTGCACATACGTATAATCATCATCTTCGTTGGTTTCAATCACATGAACCACTATGGAACCTGATTCGGTAAATTTGATCGCATTACCGACGAGATTGGTCAAAATTTGAGTCAGACGCAGTGCATCCCCGATCATAATACTCTGTTCCAAATGAACATCCAGTGTAATCGCTAACCCTTTTTGGGTAGCTTGAAATTCAAAAAGACTCATAATGTTGTGCAATACGCTGTTAAGTTCAAACGGTTTATTTTCCAAATCAAATTTGCCCGCTTCGATCTTAGAATAATCGAGAACATCATTGATAACATCCAACAGAGCATGTGAAGAGATATTTGCTTTTTCGAGATAATCACGCTGTTTCGGTTCTAAGTTTGTTTTTAAGACCAACTCCGTCAGCCCGATAATACCGTTAAGCGGTGTTCGTATCTCATGGGACATGTTCGCTAAAAAGTCTGATTTTGCTTTTGCCGCCTGTACAGCTGCCTCTTTGGCTTTTTCAAGTTCTATCTCACGCTCTTTTTGCTCAGTGACATCGATCCCGATCGTCGTAACGTACTGCATTGCACCATTCTCATCCAAAATTAAAGCATTCGACCACTCAAACATCCTCTCTTCGCCATCTTTCGAAATCCATGTATTTTGAAAACTTTGGGTGATATTTCCTTCTCTGGCATTTTCGATAATACCGACCACTTTATCGCGCATGATCGGCTGCAAAAATCGAGCCCAAAAATAAGGTTCTGAAGCGATCTGCGCTTGAGTATATCCCGTAAAATGTTCACCGTAGGGATTAATGTTAATCATCACTCCATGTTTGTCCATAATCGCAATAATCGCATTGGCACTCTCAACTAACGTTTTATTGATACTTTTTTCATAAATCAGTTTACTTTCGAGCTCATTTCGCTGAATGATGTCTTCTTTGAGTTTGACTACTGCTTCGTTGAGCGTTATATTCCGCTCGGCTATACGCTGCTGCATGAGATGTAGCGCCTCCGTAAGAACCGATATTTCATCCCCTTTGGTTCTATCTAGTAACTGTGTTTGTCCATCTTGAGCGATCCGCTCGGCGTACAATGTCAATTCATTTAAAGCATTCGTCAATTTACCGCCGATCAAGTAGGCAATCAAAGAACTTATGGAGATTTCAATAAGGATCAGTAAAAATGTCCATTGTCTGTTTTTCTCGATAATCTCCAAACTTTCGCTAATTTCAAACAATATTTTTGCATCGGCTATTTTTTGACTTTCAACTGATATCGAAATTGTTTTCAGCCTAAACGTTCGCCCCATATACTCGATATTATCAGAGAGATTTTCAAAATCATCGATATCCAATTTCGATTCCGCACTCACATCACTCAAAAGGCGTTGTTGTTTATCAACAATTTTAACGGCAATGATATTTTTTAACTGAACAAAATTTTCGGCTTGATTATCCAGTGTTCCTAAATCGTAAACGATCAAAGGTGTTTTTACCATCTCGGTAAAAAGTGCCGTTCCGGTCTCGATTTTCTCTTCGATCAAAGAGTGTGAAAGTTTTGAGAGAGAGGTAAAATTAAAAAATACGATCAACGATATAAAGACTATCTCGATACTCAAAAAAGAGAGGATAAAGCGATAGCGAAACGATAACTTCATCGTCTACTCTTCGGTGGATGGCAAGGCGATGGCAATATCACGCACCACATCAAATTCTTTATCGTCACTCACGCGGAGGTGTTTCATCATTAACGTACTGACGAGCGGTTCAGGAATCTCTAAAATCGCTTTTGTGAGTTTTGTTTTTAATGATGGAGAGAGAGAACGGTTAAAGGCAAACGGATGACTCGGATAGGCTTTTGTTTTGTAGATAACGGTGAGAGCCTCTTTCGTCTCTTTATCATCGAGATCGTTAAACGTCCGTTCGATCCCCCCTCCTACGTCACCGATCCCGCGAGCTACCCCTTTATAAACCGAGTCATGAGAGTTAACGTAACGGTAATTTTTCTCTTGATTAACATCGATTTGAAATTTCTTCAATAACTCGTATTTGGGAAGTAATGTAGCGGCGAACGCATCAGGTGCAGGAAAAAGAAATGCTCTGCCCTTGAGCATAGAGAGATCACTCAATCCGCTCTTTTGTCGAGCAACCAAAATTCCGACAATATTTTTCTCATCACGTACAGCAGCGATATATCCCTGACGTTTATGTGCTACGACATAATGGTACGGATTCATGTATGCGATATCGTATCCGCCGCTGTAAAGGACTTTTTCAAATTCAGGAATTGAACGTTCAATCTTCAGAACTACTTTTTCCCCTGTCGCTTTTTCGAGATATGACACTATCGGCTGCCAATCTTTGATCAGTTTCATAGGGCTTTGTTGAGGAACAACACCAAAGGTCAACACTTGCCCATATAGCGCAGTAAAAAAGATTAAATTCATAAATATCATTACAATATAACGCATTATATTTCCTTATTTATCTCAATCTGAATTATTATAGCATGTATACCTAAATTCCATAAAAACACAATCTGTGTTATTATTTTCTCTATGATAACCATCACACCCGAAGCGCGCCTCAATATTATCCTCACAAACACCAATAAAGCTCTCTCAGAAGCAGTTAAACACGCCACTACCGAGCAACTCGAAACCCTCAAAGAGGGGAAAGATATAAAATCCCTTCTCACCTCTGTTTTTCAGGATAAAACTACTTCTTCTAAATCAGACCAAACGCTCCTTGATTTGCTAAAAAACTCTACAGCATTTAAAAATATGGGGAGTTTCAGTGAGGATTTAAAGTCACTGGTGAGTGAACTTAAATCTTCTTCCGATGTAACGTCGAAAACGGCTGTATTGGAAAAATTTCTCAAAAATATCGTGACTCTCGATCCGCAAACGCTTAAAAGTCAGATTGCCGACAGCGGTGTTTTTATGGAGTCTAAATTTGCTTCGGCACTCCAAAAACTCCCCGACCTAACCCAAACCCTCGAAACTCTCAAGGCGGCTCTCACTAAAATCCCTCTGAACGAAGCCAAAACGTTACAGGCTCACATCACCGCCCTATTAGGGAGTACTGCTCTAGCGCAAGCACCCCTAACTCAAGAAAGTGCCGTCCAACTTACCGATACGATCAAAAAAATATCCGATTCTCTCCAAACTTTCCTCTCGAAAAGTGACCCTCTTTATTCCAAAGAGATCGTTTCTCTCGCCCAAAAACTAGATCAACTCCCTCTCCTTCAAGAGGTTAAAACGACCCTCTCCCAAATCTACAGTACCCTTTTGTCCAGTAATGCTCCCGATACTAATCCCCTACTCGATTCCATCGAAAACCTCCTGAAAAATCTGAGTACGTCAACCGATGAAGATCTAAAAAACTTTACTCTACAACTCAAAAATGCGATACACGATGGGGAAAATACTACCCAAGAACTCACCCGTATGGTCGCAAAACTCGGTGAATTTACCAATCCCAAAGAACTGGTACTCGAAACATTTCTCAAAGAATCTCTGTCGAATGATCTCAAATCCAATCTCCTCGCATTAAGTGAAGAGCTTCATCAATCCGCTGATCCTGCTACTTCTAAATTAGTGGAACAGGTTGATAAACTCTTACTACAAATCGACTACCATCAACTCATCTCCCATTTGAGTTCATCCAACTCGATCTATTTCCCTTTTGCTTGGGATCAGCTCGAAGAAGGCTCACTCACGTTTAAAAAAACACCGGATAAAAAGTTCTATTGTGAAATCAACCTGAAGCTCAAAGAGTACGGTGAACTCGATCTTATGATGGCTTTGTATGAGGGGAATCAGATTGAGATCCAAGCCCATACCGAAAAAAGGGAATTAAAAACACTCATACATGAGAATCTCGCAACTCTGCGCACACAACTGATCGATGCGGGTCTCACCCCTCGTTCTCTTCGAATCTTGGAGAGAAATGAGATTAAAACACCGCTCAATGATCTCTATTGTACCTCTGAGGGTTCAGACCTTGGGTTTGAGGTAACGGTATGAAAAAAGCGGTTGCACTGCGCTATGACCCCGAAAAAGAGCGTGCGCCTAAGGTTATTGCAAAAGGAAAGGGGGAGAGTGCGGAGAATATCATTAAAATTGCTGAACTTCACAACCTCCCCATCCATAAAGATGAAGATCTCGTCGAGCTGTTAAGTAAAGTGGAGATCGATAAAGAGATCCCCGAAAAACTCTATATTGCCGTCGTTGAAGTTTTTGGATTTATCTACAAAATCACCAACCCGAAATAAACACCCTTAGGCGTGAAAGCGACTGAGATTCTGGTTGAGTCCTTCTGCAACTTTATAGAGGTGTTCCGCCGTCGTTGCGATCTCTTCCACCCCGCGCGCATTCTCACGCGCCAAATCGTTCATCGTTGAAAGCCGTTGGGAAATCCCTTCAACCTCTTTGGTGTTACTGTCCGCATCTCGAACCAGTTTTTTGATCGCTTCGCTCGTTTGCTTCACCACATCTGCCGTATGCCCGATTTTCTCCCCGACAAGTTTTGATTTCTCGCCAAGCGACTCAATGCTTTTTGCATTTTGCCCCATTTGTATCGATGCTTCTTCGATCGAAGTGACGATGACTGAGATAGTGGCATCGGTTTGAGTCAAACTCCCCTGTGTCCGCTCGGCAAGCTTACGAACTTCATCGGCGACCACGGCAAATCCTCGTCCGTGTTCTCCCGCTCGTGCCGCTTCAATCGCCGCATTCAGCGCCAAAAGGTTCGTTTGATCGGCGATATCACCGATAACGGAGAGAACTTCTCGGATTTGGCGTGCATTGTTGGTCAACTCATGGATTTTCACTGCAAATTCAGCTTCTACTTCGACACTGTGGCGAAGCATATCAATCATCATCATCAATTCATCTTGTGATATTTTCAACATTTCGCTCGCGGCAACAACCTCTTTGCACGTTCGCTCATTCTCCCCTTTGGTAATACTCAAAAGTTTAATAATCTGTTCCGTCGTGTGATAAATCGCATCCATCTGATTTGACTCATCTTCCATTCGACGCCCGATTGCCATAGAAGTTTTGGAAAGTTCCGTCGCGACCGAAGCATTCTCATCGGAAGAGCGTTTCGCATTTTGTACCATACTTTGAATAACGCCGATAAAAGAGTTAATAGAGTTAGCCGCCAATGCCGGCTCATCCACTCCGCTAATCCCAAGCCGTTTTGTCAAATCACCGTTACCGCTGGCAAGCTCTTCCGCCATTTTCTGCATTGTTGAGAGTTTATCCCCGATAGAGCGCTCGATGGCAATCAATAATCCGACGACAAGTATGATCAACAGAGCAATGACCGCCCCTTTTACGATAACCATATCCAAAAACTCATTATCGACATCATCGACGTATACACCCG
>JAGXFM010000013.1 GCA_024637215.1 Sulfuricurvum sp. | reverse complement strand
TGGGTGTCCCCCTCTTTAAAGTGGATGATGGCATTTTTCAAACGATGCAGAGGGAGTAGTTTTTGTAGAATGTAGCTAAAAAAGAGCAATAGCAAGAGATCAATAGCCATCACTACCAGCCAAAACGGCAAAGAAGAGGGTACTTTTGTATCTTCAAGTACGGTATTGAAATGTTTGGGTGGAGGGAATCTAGCGTCCGATGGGGGCGGAAAATTGTCGAAAAACGGAGGTCGTCCCCCCGGGAAAAATTTGGGAGGAGGAGTTTTTATGAAATAAATTCTTTTTTGATATTCGATTACTTTTCCAAAAGGAAATACCGACAGATCTTTCCCATTTGTCCGGAGAAAGTTCGGTGATAGCGGTGAAATTTGAACCATGAGTTGCTTGAGTTCAGGATCAAATTCTCCAAGGGGATGATGGATAAGCCTCTCGGCCAAGGCAAATCGGCGCATACGATCGGATTCTTGTTCTTTTATAAAATGTTGATGGGCGATCCAAAAAAGAGCATTAATAATGGCAAAAATTAGAAGAAAGAAGAGGGCAATGAGGCGTATGAGGGAGCGATTATTCATTGACAAATTTATATCCCACACCACGTACAGAGACTATAAAGCGTGGATTTTTAGGATCATCACCGATTTTTTGTCGAATTCGTCCCATGATAACATCGATACTTTTAAGACTGCTTTCGTATTTAATCGAACCGATGTTCATGAGCAGTTCTTCACGTGAAATGGCGAATCGATCTTTTTGAATCATGTAGGAGACAATATCGTATTCGGCTTGGGTAAGACGAAGCGGTGAACCCTCGCGGGTAATTTCGTGCCGTTCTTCATCCACTTCAAACGGGGATAGTTTTTTATTCATCGTCGGATGGAGTCTGCGCATAATGGCATCAATTCGAAATATTAATTCTTGAGGATCATACGGTTTGGGGAGAAAATCGTCTGCACCGCGTGAGTATCCCATCATTTTATCCCGTATATCGGAGCGTGCCGAGGAGATAATAATAGGGATGGGACTCTCTTGGCGAATGAGACGGCAAATCTCCATCCCATCCATTTGCGGCAAAGAGAGATCCAGTACGAGCAGATCAAATACTTTGGTTTGAAAAAGACTCAATCCCTCTAGGGGAGTAGCGGCGATGGTAACTTCGATCTCATCCTTGTAAAGGCGAGATTTTAGCAATTGTGCCAGTTCAATATCATCTTCAATCATCAGTACATTAACCATTAAATGATTATATCGGGGAGAAAGTAAATAAAAAGTAACATGCCCGTGAGGGCATGGTCATTTAAGCGCTGATGCTTAAAAGGGAAGTAGAGTTACTTGAAGAGGCATTACTGCCATAGTAGGAGAGAATTTTTTGCAGCATATCGTTGCGCATAGTTTTAAATGCATCCTCAGTTGCTGTCTCTGTCAAGGCGGTAGTGGTGGTCGTTTCCGAAGAAGCGGTTGTACTCTCTGAAGATTTCTCTTCAAACAATGCCATAAACTCTTCAGAACTGATCGTTCCGTCTTGATTGGTATCCAGTGCAGAGAAAATCTCATTTGCACTTTCACTCTCCGAGGAAGAAGAGGAGGATTCACTCGACGGTGGTGGAGGCGGCATTCCGCCAGACGGTGGAGGTGGCATTCCCCCTTCACTTTGAGATTGTTCAGGTGGTTTCATGTTTTTAAGTGCCGTTACAAACTCTTCGGTGCTCATACTACCGCTGCTATCGGTATCGAGCAGAGAAAAGATATCGCCGGCACTTGAGTTATTTGAAGCTGCAGTGGTAAATTCAGTGGAGCTAATAGAACCGTCACCATCTGTATCCATGCTGCTTAGCATCTCTGCCGCGATCTCTTCAAAATTCGGTTTAGACGTTTTTTCAGTTGAAGAGGTCGAAGAACCGTATGACGTGTATGAACTGTAATTCGTTCCGACTGTCATGGGAGACTCCTTATCAGGTGTAGCAAGAAAAAGTTTCTTACTCAGTTGAAAGGATAATTTTTATACAGTAACTATTAGGTAACATTTAGGCAAACAAAAGCTACTTATGATAAAGTTTCTCAATTTCAATTTTGGCAGTTTATTTATGGAACATCATCACCATCACCATCATCACGACAGTAGTATTAGCGGAGGGAAGCTCCTCTTTAGTGTGATACTCAACCTTTTCATTACGATAGCGCAGTTTATCGGCGGAATACTCTCAGGCTCATTGGCATTATTGAGTGACGCATTGCATAACTTTAGTGACGTGATGAGTCTCATCATCAGTTATTACGCCCATCGTCTTTCACATCGGCCTCAAAATATCCGACAAACGTTCGGATTTAAGCGCGCTGAAATCCTTGCCGCATTGTTCAATGCTTCGGTCTTGATTGCTGTCTCTATTTATCTCATACTTGAATCGATTCAACGTTTCATTACACCGCAAGCGGTAGAGTCTACCTGGGTGATGGGACTCGCGGCTTTGGGGATTGTTGTCAACGGACTATCGGCATGGCTCCTTCACCGTGATGCAGGAAATAACCTTAATATCCGATCTGCCTATTTGCATCTGATGGGGGATTTAATGACCTCTTTTGCCGTACTGGCAGGGGGTGTTATGATCTATTTTTACGGTTGGTATTGGATCGATCCGTTGTTGTCATTATTGATCTCATTTTACCTTATCCGCTCATCGTACGGAATCGTTCGTGAATCAGGGGGTATGTTGATGCAGTTTTCACCTGAGCATATTAGTGTGGAAACGATTGTTGATAAAGTAAAAGAGTTTGAGGCGATCGAGAGTATTCATCATATCCATCTGTGGCAGTTGGATGATGAGACGGTATTTCTCGAAGCGCGGCTCAATTTTTATGAGGATTTAACACTGAGCGCAACGGACTGCATCCTCCATGATTTGACGCATGTGCTGGAAGATATCGGGATTTCCCATACGACGTTTCAATGCGAAGTAGGCAGAGACGGCAGAGATATGGTGTTGGAGCGTTGCCGCCACCATTAACCTTTGATGATATCGTACTCTGCGGGGATAGAGGGTTTGAATTTACCTGAATCAATCGGTTTGTTTTGGGTAGGGTTATTAAAGAGGATGGTAACACGGTTGTCGTATCCATCGGTATAGTTGATAGAGTTTAAAATATCATTTTTAAACGTCACCGTATAGGTTTGCCCTTTGACCGTAGCGGAATATTTTTCATCATCTACTTTTTTGGCTTTTTGAATAATTTGTAAAAAATCGATTTCATCATCGAGTGTACGAAGGGTGACTTGTTCGAGTGAAGGCTCAATAACGGTAATCTTTTGGCCGCTGATATAAACACTTTTTTTGATCGGTTTTTGATAGACCCAAAGGGCATTTTGCGGCTTGCTTGCCCACAATTCACCGTTATAAATAATCTTCTTTCCGTTGTCGTCAATAATGGTTTGAACAAACTTGCCGTTAAAGGAGTTTATCTCTTTTGGAACAGCAAATAATGAGAGAGTGAGGGCAAATAAGAGGGGTAGAAAACGCACATAAAATCCTTCAACAGTATGATAATGACATTGTACCCTATGCACATTAACCAAAACAATAGATTTCGTATGCTAAAATCAGCGACTTTTTCAATACTGTTCATAATGAAGGTTTTTAATGCTCCAAACGTTCCTCGGCAAAATTTTCGGTACTAAGAATGATCACGAAATTAAAAAATATCTCAAGCGTGTTATCCAAATCAATGATCGAGAAGCCTATTTCTCAGCACTAAGCGACACGGAACTCCAAAAAGCATTTACTGCACTGAAAGAAGCTGTTCAAAGTCATGCGAAAACATTGGACGATGTCTTAGTCGATTCATTTGCTATTACCCGTGAAGCAAGTAAACGCGTTTTGGGAATGCGTCATTTTGATGTCCAGCTTATCGGCGGAATGGTTCTTCATGAGGGGCGCATCGCCGAAATGAAAACAGGGGAGGGTAAAACCCTTGTCGCAACGTTACCGGTCATACTAAACGCAATGATGGATAAAGGGGTACACGTCGTAACGGTCAATGATTATCTCGCTAATCGTGACGGGTCGCAGATGGCTGAACTTTACTCTTTCTTGGGGTATACGACGGGAATATTGGTCGAGAGCGGTTACAATCCGGCCAATAAGCGGGAACAATACGCATGTGACATTACCTACGGCACCAATAATGAGTTCGGATTTGACTACCTCCGTGACAACATGACCTATTCGAAAGAGCACATGGTTCAACGCGGTCATGCCTACGTTATCGTTGATGAAGTGGATTCTATTTTGATCGACGAAGCACGGACCCCGCTTATTATTTCCGGTCCTACCAACCGAACGCTTGAAAATTATACCCGTGCCGATGCCGTAGCTAAAGCACTTGTTATTGAAGAGCACTTTGCCGTCGATGAAAAAGATCGCCTTATTCTTATAACGGAAGAGGGAATCGGGCGTGCGGAGGAACTTTTCGGAGTCGATAACCTCTATAGCATCGAAAATTCAGCCCTTTCCCATCACCTTGACCAAGCGTTAAAAGCTAATTATATTTTTGAAGTCGATGTCGATTACGTGAATCAAGATGGGCAAATCGTTATCGTGGATGAATTTACAGGACGCCTCTCCGAAGGGCGTCGTTACTCAGAGGGGCTTCATCAGGCATTGGAAGCTAAAGAGGGGGTCATTATCAAAGAAGAGACCCAAACGCTTGCGGATATTACCTACCAAAACTATTTCCGTATGTATGGAAAAATCGGCGGTATGACGGGAACGGCACAAACCGAAGCGACGGAGTTCGCACAAATTTATAGTCTTGATGTTATCTCAATCCCTACCAATGTCCCCGTTATCCGTCAAGATTTAAACGATTTGATTTATAAAACGGAAGCCGAAAAATTTGAAGCAGTTATTATTAAAGTCAAAGAGTTGCATGCCAAAGGTCAGCCGATATTGATCGGTACCGCATCGATTGAAAAATCAGAAAAACTGCATGCACTTATAAAAGCCGAAAAAATTCCTCATACCGTATTGAATGCAAAAAATCATGCGCAAGAGGGTGAGATTATCAAAAACGCCGGTGAGAAAGGGGCAATTACCATTGCAACCAATATGGCAGGGCGTGGGGTTGATATTAAAGTCAGCGATGAGATCAAAGCGCTCGGCGGTCTTTATATCCTCGGAACAGAGCGGCATGAGAATCGCCGTATTGACAATCAGCTTCGCGGACGTGCAGGGCGTCAGGGTGATCCGGGGACATCTCAGTTTTATCTCTCATTGGAAGACAATCTCCTCCGTATTTTCGGCTCCGATAAGATTAAATCGATCATGGAACGTTTGGGTGTAGAAGACGGTGAATACATCGAATCCTCTATGGTAACCCGTGCCGTTGAAAAAGCACAGAAAAAAGTGGAAAATATGCACTTTGAAGGGCGTAAAAGTATCGTAGAATACGATGATGTTGCGAACGAACAACGTAAAATTGTCTATAAGTTCCGTGGAGAGTTACTTGATCCTCAATACGGTATTGCGGATAAGATTGATCTTATTCGAGGTGAGTATGTTAACCGCACGTTGGCATTTACGGGTATTTTCGATGGTATTAGCGAAGAAGAGATTGATTTAGAGCGCCTTGTTCTGACGATCAAAGAAGAGATGAATGCCGATATTGATAGTAATCTGTTTGAAGAAAAATCTTTTGTTGCGATTCACGATACTCTTCTTAACACATTAAAAACTCAGTACGATGAAAAAATGTCGGTAGTCGATGAAAAATTACGCAGCGAAATCGAGCGCGAAATCTATCTGAAATCTCTTGATAGTGCATGGCGTGAGCATCTTTACCAAATGGATAGCATGAAAACGGGGATCCGTCTACGTGCGTATAACCAAAAAGATCCGTTGGTCGAATATAAAAAAGAGAGCTACAACCTCTTTAGTGAGCTCGTGGAGACGATCAAATACGATACGATCAAAACATTACACATTATCCGTTTCAAAGTCGAGAGCGTTGAAGAAGAGGCAGAAGCCTTTGCGCGTCAACTTGAATTAGAGAAAAAGCAAGAGGCGATGAGAATGAGCCTCAATCATCAAGAGCATGAAAGTGAAGAAAAAAAAGTTTCACGTAACGATGAATGCCCTTGCGGTAGTGGAATCAAATACAAAAACTGCTGCGGAAAATCAGGACCTAAAAAAGGGGTATTTGCATCTTGAATATTGTCTCTTTTCTTGTCAAACGATTTTTGCGCTTTGACAAAGAGCAGCCTTTTATTTTCCTCTCCGCACTCCTCGCATTTTCAGGAATAGCATTGGGTGTGATGGTACTTATCATCGCTATGGCACTTATGAACGGATTTGACAACGAGTTCAAAAAAAAGCTTACGGTGATGAATTATCCCCTTACGATTCAGCCAAAATTTTTTGGAACATGCGATATTACACTTCTTGAACAGCTTCGTAAACAATTCCCTGAGCTCTCATTCAGCCCTTATGTAACGTCTGCCGTATTGTCTCGAAGCGGAGATCAGATGGAGGGGGGATATCTCTTCGGTGTCGATTTTGTACAAGAAGCAAAAGTTAACCGTATTGTCGCGGAAGGTTTAAATGCCGGAGTCCCTAAAAAATTCGAAGTGATGGTAGGAGAAACGCTTAAAGAGCAGTTTATGCTAGAGGGTGGAGATAAACTTACCTATATATTCACCCAAATGGAGCCGGGCGGATTAGCCCTCACTCCGAAGATCAAACGTTTTGAAGTCGTTTCGACATTTAACTCAGGCCTCAGTGCGTATGATAAAGGGTTTTCCTATACCTCTTTGGAGTCACTACAGCGTATTTTAGGTATCCCTGAAAACCTTTATGACGGTATCCATGTCCATTCTCCTAATCCTGAAGCCGATATTATCCGTCTTAGTGCGGTTTTACCGGATACCGTATCGATTCGTGGGTGGTGGGAAGATAACGGCAACTTTTTTGCGGCCCTTGAAATGGAGAAAATGGCACTGTTTATCGTATTAATGCTTATTATCTTGATTGCCGCGATTAATATTATCTCATCGCTCTTAATGACCGTAATGAACCGAAGAAGTGAGATCGCACTTCTTATCTCACTCGGTGCTTCTAAAGCAGAGGTGAAAAAAATCTTTTTAATCCTTGGGATCGTGATCGGCGTATTAGGAATTACGACGGGGGCTATTTTAGGCTTTTTAGGGATGTGGATTCTGGGAACTTTTGAGATTATTTCGCTTCCTGCCGATGTCTATCCGACCTCTACATTGCCGCTTGATCTGAGTATTATCGATTTCTTCTCGATTATTATCGGTGCGTTTGTGATTGTTCTACTCTCTGCATGGTATCCTGCAAAAAAAGCCTCCGAAGTGGATGTTCTGACCGTTTTACGGAACGAATAGTAAAAATAATATTTCTAATTGTCAAGAAAGTGTCAATAACATCACCGTGAGGTATTGACATCTTTATCCTAACATTTGAACATCAAAAGTTTAGGAGGCAGGTTATGAAATACCTCTCAATTGCATTACTCTTCTCAACATCGCTGATGGCGGCATCCCCCGAAGTAGTTCAGTATATGAACGAACTTTCCAAAACGGCAAAAGTCCAAAATAGCTCATTTAACGGATTTGACGCGTCTAGAGGTAAAGAGATTTTTACCTCGACCCATACGGGTAAACAAGGCAAACCGATGGCGTGTACCTCGTGTCATACGACTAATCTCGCCAACTCCGGTAAAAACTCTCTGACGGGAAAAGTGATCGATCCTCTCTCCCCTCGTGCCAATCCCCAGCGTCTCACCAGTACTAAAGAGGTTGCGAAGTGGCTCAAACGTAATTTTATGGATGTGTATGCGCGTGAGGGAACTGCACAAGAAAAAGGTGACGTTCTCACCTACATCATGAAAAATTAATCAAAAGGATACCCGATGACAAAAATAGTAAACCTTAGCATTGCCGCACTCTTATTAGCCGGCGGAGTGTATCTGTATGCGGATGATGACAAACGCGAAGAACATGAACACCATCGTTCTACCGTTGTCGCAAAACCGCTGACCCCACAAGAAAAAGCGACTACTGCGTTGTATACCAAAGAGTGTGGAGCGTGTCATATGGCGTATCAGCCGCAGTTTTTACCGAAACGTTCGTGGGATAAGACGATGAAGACGTTGGATAACCATTTCGGAACTGATGCCTCGCTCGATCAGAGCGATCACAAAAGTATTCAAAACTATTTGGCATCCCATGCGTCTAAAAACGATCAGGTAGTAGACGTGAGAGGTGCCGTAGCCCTACGGATATCTGAGACACCCTATTTTGTTCGTGAACATCGAGAAGTTACCAAAAAAATGGTGACACAGCCAGAGGTCAAAAGTTTCGCCAATTGTAATGCTTGTCATACTCAAGCACTCAAAGGAAGCTACCGTGAACGTGAAATCCGTATCCCTAATTACGGACGTTGGGAAGATTGATAGACTATAGGAGTCAACGATGAAACGCTTATATGTATGGACACTTCCTACGCGGCTATTTCACTGTCTGTTTGTTGTAGGAATTGTCGCCGCTTGGATCAGCAGTGAAGAAGATCGATGGTTAAATACCCATGCCGCGATAGGGAGTGCTATCGGTGTATTGGTACTCTTTCGTATCGTGTGGGGGGTAATGGGGCCGAAATATTCCCGTTTTGGTGACTTTCATCTCTCTTTTAGTGCATTGAAAGAGTACCTCACCTCCCTTTTGAACCCCTCACGTCGATACATCGGGCATAATCCGGCGGCAAGCTATGTGATGGTTGCGATGCTCATAACGGGTGTTCTTGCAACATTCAGCGGTATGCTTGCCTACGGTGTTGCGGAAAACAGAGGTGTGTTGGCATTTTTGCATTCTGAGCTTTTTAGGGATATGGAAATATTTGAAGAGATTCATGAGTTTTTCGTCAATCTCTTATGGGTTTTGATCGCGGCACATGTGGGGGGAGTGTTGGTTGATCGCATCTTGCACAAAGAGGATCGTACCCTCACCTCTATTATTGACGGACATAAAAATATGGAGGGAGAGAGTGCCGTTTTATCGTGGTACCAAAAAATACTCGCGGCTTTTGGTATCGGTGGTGCTATTGCACTTCTCATCTATGCCCTGAGCGCTCCGAATAATCCTATAGTCGCGGGGTACAATCAAAAGGTTGATTACGCAAAAATCAACCCCGTTTTCATCAATGAATGCGGTTCCTGCCATACCCTCTATCCGCCGACGCTCCTAGCAAAGGAGGGGTGGAGTAAATTGATGGGGGATTTATCGAATCATTTTGGCGATGATGCTTCGCTAGATCCCGCCGATGAGCAATCCATACGTGAGTATCTTTTAGCACATTCGGCAGAAACCTCCACGCAGGAGATGTCGTTCAAAATGATGCAATCCCTCGAAAAACGCGATATGATAGCAATAACGCAAACCCCGTATTGGAAAAAAAGACACCGTCATATATCCGAAGAGATTTTTAAAAGCGATACAGTAAAAAGTCGTGCAAACTGCAAAGCCTGCCATAGCGATGTAGAGCAGGGGAGAATCGAAGATAGCGCGATTAAAGCGCTCTAAGTGAGGTTACCATGAAGTGGATTATAGTGTTGGCGATGTTCCTCTCCCTCTGCGCTTATGGGGATGACGATCATCATCGGTTTCCGATGGATCTGCATGATTTGGCTCTGACAAAGCAGCAGCTTCGGATCGTTGAAGAAATGATGAAAGAGTATCAATATTCAAATCGCCGATTCCACCACCAGAGTAAAAAAGATCAAGAGGCGCTCAATGCACTGTTTTTAAGTTCGTCGTTTGATGCGGAATCTTTTCGAGCAAAAAGTTTGGAGAGGGAGAAAGCGTCGATAGCGATTCGGACCAGGTTGCTTGAGCGGCTTCATAGTGTTTTGACCCCTGAGCAAAGAGCGCGATACGTTCACCATCTAAAGGAGTGGGACAGTGACTAGAAAAGTGCTTCTGATCGAAGATGATCTTCCTCTCCAAGAGTTGATACGCTCTTTTTTAACATCGTACGACTTTGAGATCGCCGCGTACGCCGATCCGAAAGCGGCATTAGAGTGTTTGTTGGAAAAGAAAGAGGTGTTTGACATTGTCGTTTTGGATCTGATGTTACCGGGGATGGATGGCTTCGATGTCGCCAAAATGATCAAAAGTCGTCTCGACATCCCGATCATTATCTCCTCCGCACGAACCGACATCGGCAACAAAATCTACGGTTACGATTTGGGAGCCGATGATTATCTCGATAAACCGTATGAACCCCGCGAACTAGTACTTCGTATCGAAGCGGTACTGCGCCGATACAGTCGAAAAAACGAGCTGGTTATATCGGATTTTACGATTGATGAACTCAATAAATCGCTCATGATGGAGGGGTATCCAATCGATTTAACACGGATCGAATTCGATATATTTCTCCTGTTGCTCAAACATCGGGGTAAAAATCTCTCACGTGACCAAATCATCGGCTCTTTGGGGCTTGGTGATGAGACAAAACACCGCACTATCGATATGCATATCAGTAATATCCGCCTCAAAATCGGCGATGATGCCAAAGAACCCCGCTATATTAAATCGGTGTGGGGCATCGGCTACAAGTTTATGGGTTAACGTATGTCCATTTTTACGAAAATTACCTTTTTATTTCTCATCAGTTTGACCCTTATGGTCGGTATCGGATACAAGATCGATATGATCAATACCGAAAAATACGAAGCGATTGTTCTCCAAAAATACCTTTTAGACGGTCGTAAGATATTCAGATGGATGGCAACATCGACCGCTGATGAGCTAGAGGATGAATTTCGGACGCTGAATCTGGTGAAAATCGCTCCCGTAACGCCAAAAAAAGTCCTTATGCGCCAGTCGCATACGTTTGGATTGATTGAGATTTTCAAAGATAATAAAAGTGAATATATACTCCACATCCGCTATATCGATGATGATATTTTTCTTCGGGACACAACCCTTCAAGAGGTGCTGAGGGAGGGGTGGATTCTCAATGCCTTGGTAGTTGCCGACATAGTCGTTTTGGCGGTGATATTTGTTCTGATTTTGCGGATGTTATCCCCTTTGAACTCGATTACACGGAGTATGCGCCGTTTTGCCCTCGGAGAGTATCACAGCCGAAGCACCATAGTGTCTCGTGATGAGATAGGGGAGGTGGCGCGAAGCTATAACGATATGGCACAAACCATCGAGAATATGATCCTCTCACGTGAAGAGTTACTTCGCGATGTCGGGCATGAACTGCGTACTCCCATTGCGCGTGGGATGTTTGCCCTCGAAGCACTCGAAGAGTCAAGTGCACGTGAGACCCTGAATCACTCGTTCAAAGAGCTCGATCAGCTGACGCGTGAACTTTTGGAGATAGAAAAACTTCAAGCAACCGACACGATGCAATCAACGCTGTTCACTGCTGAGACACTCGTTATGGAAGCACTTTCGAAACTCTATATCGACGATGAATCAAAAATAGTGGTCAAAATCAATGATAATTTTACATTGAGAGGGGACTTGCACTATCTATCGTTAGCACTCAAAAATCTTCTCGATAATGCATTGAAATACGCCGAGCAATTTCCGATAATTTTGGAAGTGGATTCTGATCGTATCAGTGTACTCAATTACGGGAAGCCGCTCGAAAAAGAGTTCAGCTATTTTCTCACCCCCTTTACCCGTCAGGAACGTTCGCGCTCCTCTGAGGGGTTTGGTTTGGGGCTAAATATACTCAGTAAGATCGTATCAAAACATGGCTATACGCTTGAATACACTTATGAGAATGGTCGTCACTGTTTTTCGATCCTTGTGCAATAGATTACTTCTCTTTTTTATCGTCCATCATCCATAAAAACGGATAGACCAGCGTTCGCTTGAGGATATTGAAAGGGGCGGTTACAATCTCCTTTGCAATAGCGGTATCGATCTTGGGATCATCAAGCTTTCCACTAAGTGTAAGAGTTGTTGCAAGAGAGCCATCATCTCCGAGTAAAATATACCCCACCATTGGAACTTTGCCAAGAGATGAACCTAAATCAGTTTTAAGGGTTAAAATACCGTCAAGCTGATTGGCATTAAAATCGGCACGACCTGTCCCTGTGATTTTCATTTCAGGGGAGTTAAGGGTAAAATTATCTACCGAAACAACCCCTTTTTGATAGGCAAAATGCGCGTATCCCTCATTGACAGGTAACCCTTTAGAATTATAATTTGGAAGAGAGAAGGTGGCTAAAGAGGGGACGGTATTAACAAACGCCAATACATTATTCAAAACCTTATAATCTTTGAGTATGGTGTTTTCAACCCGCATTAATCCATCAAACGAATCGGTTCTCCCTTTGGCTTGGAATGAAAAGTTCCCTCCGCTGAAATCACTGAGGGCAAAGAGATGTTCCATAAACTTATCATTAAAACCTACACCATCGATTGAAAAGAGATTATTTCTAATTTTTAGGACGGCAGACCCATCCATATGACGCAGTGTCGCATCAAAATTATCATTGTTTAGTGTTGCATCAAGGGTATCGGCAACAATTTTTCTCCCTTTCATCAGATATAAATAGGAATTTGTAGCATGAATTCGGATAGGAAGAGAGGTATCTGTTTTGGAAGAGACTTCATTTTTATCCGTATGCGCAGAAAGAAATTTAAAGAGTACCGGAATATTAATACCTGTATTATTGCCTCTAATGTAGAGATCAGTAGGCGTTTGGTTGATTACCAAACGGTCATTTACCCGTATGTTTGAGGTATCATCCTGATGCGTTCCACTAAATCGATAACGAGAAATAGGAATGTCGTTGAGAACCATAAGCGGATAAAGATAATCTATCTCTCCGTTAAAATGGAAGAGAGAACTTTTCCCGGTATAGTAGAGATTAAGATAGCCGTTATTGATATTATAGCGTCTCAAAATCGGAGATTTTTTGGAGAGTAGCGAGATATCACTCAATCCAATTTTCCATCCATTTAAAACGGTGGTGAAATGTGCTTTTAGTGTCGGAGCATCAATACGAATTGTATCATTTTGGGTATTGATGGTAAGATCAAGAGACTCTTTTGATTCGATAATCGGGATCATTTTAGGTGATAGTGGAACCATATTACTGAGTCGAACTGCCCCTTTTTCAGTATCCATGCGATACATTCCGCTAAAACGACCTTTAAAAAGATCTCCAAATACCGTATCAATTTGCTCAAAGGTGATAAGATCATTTTTAAAGGTGGCATTAAAAGGGGATATCAGTAAAGGAAGCTGATGTACAGACCAAGCCGAAGGCTCTTTAATAGTGATTTTCCCCGTTTCATTGATGTAGTGCATATCGATATCAAACGGAGTGTTTTGGAGCTTTATTTCCCCCAGTTTAAACTCATGTAAACGAAGTTTGAGATCGGTCCTCTTTTCACTGCCGTTAAAGGTTGCATTGATGAATCCTTTAATACTTTTGGAGACGCGAAAAGGGATTGAATGAATCGATGCGTAGGCGCGATGATAATCAAACGGTGCTCGAAAACCTTCTATCGTTAGTTTTTCTCCTGCAAGATTCCAATTTGACGTATTGACATTGAGTATATCTCCCTCCGGCGCAATTATATAGGTGACTCTCAGTGGATCACGAGGATCGAAAAGGGCAAGATTTTTTCCCAGTAGAGAAACAGCGTAGGCGTTGATAGAGACGATACCTCGCTCGGCAGAGGTATCATATTCACCATCGACACGCGCATGTGCAATATCTTTTCCGTAATGGGCGATAAAGTTTTCAAAGGTAACATGATTTCGGTCAACTTTGACAATCCCCCCTTGTGTTTCAAGTGGAATTTTATCAAGAAGGATTTCGGATGCACTAGGGAGGAATATCCCTTTTACGGTGGTCTCTAAATCATATAAATTGATCGATAGATGCAAATCAACACCGCATTCGCCTTTATTCTGCTTGATCGGCAAATGGATGTCATAAAAATCCAAAAGGGCTAAAATAGGATCATTCAATTTGCCCTTGTCGGTTTTAATGTAGGCATCAAGCATCGTATGGGGTGTCGTAAAATCAATAACTACATGGCTTTGCTGTGTCGGAAGGGAATAAAAGGTACCGTTTCTAGGAAATATGTGCAGTTTTCCTTTACTAAAATGTAAATCAATTTGGGATGCATAAATAGGTTCAAAGCCGAGTGCAAACGTATATGCACCCTCTATTACCGTAGCATCGGCAATAAGAGTCGTGAGTATTTCTTCAGGTTTATCATAATGAAACACCCCCTCAAAACGATCAAGGCGTATGTACGATGCTTTTGCATACTCGACGATCCACGGGGCCACTTCTGGGTCCATATGTAAAAAATCAATAAGAGGTTTAATACTCACTAAGGGTTCTTCTGCATTAGCGGTGAAACGAAGCGTATCGGTATCTCCGGAAAAAGAGAATTTTATCCGTGGGGTTTGAGGGAGAGTGAGCGCAATATTTGAAATAAGATGTTGATTGGCGAGATTTATATGCAGATTAGCAGAAATATTGGCATCATCGATTATTACTTCGGGCATAGAGAGCCGAAATTCTTTTTCATTGATGACAAAACTCCCACTGTTAGTCCCTAATGTTATTTTTCCAAGTTGGTTTTTACGGTAGAGGAATGCACCATGATAGCTTTTATATTGAATAATATCTATCTGAATGGAATCAATCCAAACTCTCGTCATATTAATGATACGGGGTAATTTTGAGAGTGGTTTCAGGGTAAGAGGGGTATCGTCATCAGCAAGATCGGTAAAATCTATTTTTGATACTTTTATATGGAGGGCTTTGTCCCATTTTAGGTATAATTTCTCAACTTTGACCCCACTCAATGTGAGATGGTCAATACGCAAACCTTCTAGTAAAGTGATAAAAATGAAAAAACCGAGAAAAAAAGTAAAGAGTAAAAAAAATAGAACACTTTTTTGGGTTTTCGGAATAATTTTGGTGATGATTGTATCTTTCATGACCTACCTGCTCTCTACGGTTACATCACCTAAAATCGTCTATATACCGCAAGGTTCCGTCTTTAAAAGTATATCACACCTCCAAAGCGAAGGGGTAAATCTTTATAAAATCGATGCATTTATTTTACGAATATTAGGTAAGCCGCAGCAGGGGTGGATTGATATAAAAGAAGAAAAAATGTCTCGTATATCCTATTTGTACCGTCTCACTACCGCTAAAGCTGCAACACGACAGATTACACTGATTCCGGGAGAAACAACGGTTGTCTTTCTTCAACAGCTTGCCGAAACACTGTCGCTTGATAAAGAGCTGCTAAGATCGGCATATAAAAAACATGCACCTTATAAAGAGGGAAATTTTGTCCCCGACACCTATAGTATTCCAAACGGAATAAGTGAAGAGGATTTGATTCTACATCTGCTAAATGAATCAGAGAAGAAGATGCAAAGCTGGGCAAAAGTGTATAATAAAGAGTACAATAGAGAAAAATGGTTACAAATTGTAACAAAAGCCTCCGTTATACAAAAAGAGGCAGCATCTCTTAGTGATATGCCTTATGTAAGCTCTGTTATCGATAATCGGATAAAAGAGGGGATGCGTTTGCAAATGGACGGGACACTGAATTACGGTGAATTCTCTCATCAAAAAGTTACGGCACGTCGTATAAGAACCGACAAAACTCCCTATAATACGTATAAAAACAAAGGTTTACCACAATACCCCGTATGCAATGTTTCCAAAGAAGCCATTGATGCCGCACTCAACCCTGCGCAGACGGATTACCTCTATTTTGTACGAGGCAAGAGTGGAGAGCATATCTACAGTAGTTACTTTTCTACACACCGTAAAAACATACTAAATGCTACCAAATGAAACATATTTGGAACTTCTTCTCCCGTTTAGAGTGTTAAATTGAAAAAAACTCTCCCGAGAGTGTTATGATGCTCGTATAAAAAAAATGACAGGAGAACCTGATGGCAAAAATCATTTGGTCAGTAATTGATGAAGCTCCGGCATTAGCGACATACTCGCTACTTCCGATCGTAAATGCTTTCACACAAGCCGCAGGCGTAGAAGTTGTTACAAGTGATATTTCACTTGCAGGTCGCGTTATCGCTACATTCCCAGAACGCATGAGTGATGCTCAACGCATCCCTGACAATCTTGCTCAGTTAGGTGTTATTGCAACTCAACCTGATGGGAACATCATTAAACTTCCAAATATCTCAGCTTCAATTCCACAGCTTAAAGCGTGTATTGAAGAGCTTCAATTTCAAGGTTACGATCTTCCTAATTATCCGGAAGAGCCTAAAACAGATGAAGAAAAAGAGATTTTTGCACGTTACGCAACGTGTCTGGGTTCTGCGGTTAATCCGGTTCTTCGTGAAGGTAACTCAGACCGTCGTGCAGCGGTTGCGGTTAAAAACTTTGCTAAGAAAAACCCACACAAACTTCGTGCGTGGGATGAGGGCTCTAAAACTCGCGTAGCTCACATGAACAGCGGTGATTTCTTTGCGAATGAGCAATCAATCACTAAAGTAGGTGACGGTAAAGTTGTTATCGCATTGAACGGTAAAACCCTTAAAGAGATTAATACCGTTGATAGTGAAGTACTTGATGGAACCTTTATGTCTGCAAAAGCACTACGTGCATTTTTGGCAGAATCGATTGCAGAAGCGAAAGAGAAAAACATCCTTTGGTCGATCCACCTCAAAGCGACGATGATGAAAGTTTCTGACCCGATTATGTTCGGTCATGCGGTAGAAGTATTTTTCAAAGATGTATTTGCTAAATACGGTGCAGAGTTCAAAGAGATCGGTGTTAATGCAAACCTCGGACTTGGCGATTTGTACAAAAAATTAGCAAATCTCCCTAGTGATAAAAAAGCGGAGATCGAAGCGGCTATCATGGCAGTGTACCCGACTCAACCCTCAATGGCAATGGTGGATTCTGATAAAGGGATCACAAACCTCCACGCGTCAAATGATGTGATCATCGATGCATCATTACCGGTTGTGGTACGTGATGGTGGTAAAATGTGGGATCCAGCGGGGAAAGTACAACAATGTGTTGTAACAATCCCGGATCGTTGTTACGCAACAATGTACTCAGAGTGTATTGAAGATTGCAAGAAAAACGGACAATTCGACGTAACGACTATGGGTTCAGTATCAAATGTCGGTTTGATGGCTCAAAAAGCGGAAGAGTACGGTTCTCATCCGACAACGTTTGAACTCGGAGAAGACGGTGTCGTTACCGTTAGCGATGATAGCGGTGTATTGATGACTTTCAACGTAGAGAAAGGTGATATCTGGCGTATGTCGAGAGCGAAAGATTTCCCGATCAAAGACTGGGTACGTCTTGCGGTTGAGCGTGCAGAGATCGAAAACGTTCCGGTAGTGTTTTGGTTGGATGAAAACCGTGCGCACGATGCTGAAATCATCAAAAAAGTGAACGCATACCTTCCTGAGTTTAACAAATCAGGGATCGAGTATCACATTTTGGCACCTGAAAAAGCGATGGCATTTTCACTCAAACGTGTGCGTGCTGGACAAAACACCATTTCAGCAACAGGTAACGTTCTTCGTGACTATTTGACTGACTTGTTCCCAATCCTTGAGCTGGGGACATCGGCTAAAATGCTTTCAATCGTTCCTCTTCTTGCAGGTGGCGGATTGTTTGAAACCGGTGCGGGCGGCTCTGCGCCGAAACACGTTGAGCAATTCGTAAACGAGGGTCACCTTCGTTGGGATTCATTGGGTGAGTTCTTGGCTCTTGCAGAGTCATTGCGTCACATTAACAAAACAAAAAAAGATAACAAATTGAGCGCTCTTACAGCGGCTCTCGATGAAGCAAATGCGGCGTACTTGGATAACAACAAAGAGCCATCACGTAAAGCAGGTGAGCCGGATAACAAAGCGAGTCACTTCTTTTTAGCTCAATACTGGGCAAAAGCTTTGGCTGAGCAAACTATGGATGGAGAACTTGCGTCAAAATTTGCTAAGGTAGCTAAAGAATTGTCTGAAAATGAAGCTAAAATCATGGAAGAACTTCTCTCTGTAGAAGGAAAACCTCAAGATATCGGCGGTTATTACCACCCTAATCTTGAAAAAGTAACAGCGGCAATGCGTCCGAGTGCAACGCTTAACGCAATTATTGCATCAATCTAAAGTAGTTAGATTCCGGTTCGCCGGAATCGTTTTTTATCTGTAGAGTTTTCTCTATAGATAAAAGGCGATTATATCGTCTTGTGATTATCTTCTTTTTGGAGAGGTAATAGCAATATGACACAAGGAGTAGGAAAATGGTAAAAGGAAAACGCGTCGGGATCGTAGGGGCAGGAAATGTCGGATCGACGATTGCCTACTCACTTGCAATGCTTGGTTCGTGCCATGAAATTATTTTACGTGATAACAAAATCGAAATCGCTCGTGGAAAAGCACTTGATATGTCTCAAGCCGCTGCTGCTGTACGATCACACTCTACGGTTATTGTAGCCGAAAGTATGGCAGATATGACCGCTTGCGATGTGGTGGTTATTACAGCGGGAAGCCCGCGTCTTCCGGGGATGAGCCGTGATGATTTATTGATGATCAATGCAAAAGTAACCCGTGAAGTTATCGAAGGGGTAGCCAGATACTCACCCAATGCTATTATTATAATGGTTTCCAATCCTTTGGATGCCATGACCTATGTGGCATTACGCGAGAGCGGTTTTGATCGTAGCCGTGTTATCGGTATGGCGGGTGTTTTGGACAGTGCACGGATGGCGGCGTTTATTCAAGAAAAACTCGGATACGGCGGCGGACAAATTCGTGCGTCGGTTATGGGTGGACATGGAGATGACATGGTTCCTCTTCCGCGCTATTCTACCGTTGCAGGTGTTCCTCTCTCCGATGTTCTGACACAAGAAGAGATCGATGAAATTGTACAACGTACTCGCAAAGGGGGAGCGGAAATCGTAGCGCTTCTCCAAACGGGATCAGCCTATTATGCACCGGCAAAAGCGACGGCGATTATGGTAGAAGCAATCTTGAAAGACACCAAACAGATTCATCCGTGTGCCGTGTATCTTGAAGGGGAATACGGTTTTCATGATGTGGTAAGTGGTGTTCCTGTCATGTTGGGAGCCAACGGTGCGGAGAAAATTATCGAAGTAACCTTGAATGAGAGTGAAAAAGCGATGTTTGCCGCATCATGCGCATCGGTTCAAGGGTTGATTGATACCTTGAATGCTAATAAATTTTTTGAAGGAGCTAAAGTATGAGTTATCGCATCGAAAAAGATACGATGGGTGAAGTTCGGGTTCCGAACGATACCTATTGGGGGGCACAAACTCAGCGTTCACTAGAGAAC
>JAGXFM010000076.1 GCA_024637215.1 Sulfuricurvum sp. | reverse complement strand
GTTTTGTTGGGTGGAATTTCCCTCTTTCCACAGCACAACCATCACTTTGAACTGTTCAATCGTCATATCAATCCCGTTTAGGGCGAGTTGACGAGTGAGATAGTTCCGTGCCGCCATAGCGGAGAGATTGGTAAGACACCCCAACGATTCTTGTGTCGGGCATTCACAGCGATTCATAAAAACTCCTAAATAGTTGACTATGCAACTAATTGAACGAATTCTATTTTAAATGGCAGTGGAAAGTCAAGGGTAATTTGTTAATAATGTTAATACTTAAGGAGAGGATATGCGCTATAATCCGCGAATTTTTATTACAGAAGGGTTTTAGTGCATATGTTTCGATTGGTTTTAATGGTTGCGGTTTTGATGGGTTCGTTGTGGGCTACGGCAGTTGAAAAAAAAGTCCCCGTGTTGTGTTATCACCGTTTTGGTCCTGAAGTGGCTGATTCAATGATGATCAAAACCTCTGCGTTTGCGGAGCAGATGGAGTGGCTTAAAACACATGGTTATACGGTTATACCTTTGGATACCGCTACCAAATACCTTCGAGGCGAAGTGAAATCGATCCCTGCTAAATCAGTAGTGATAACCGTTGATGACGGACACAAAAGCGTTTACAGTGATATGGCACCGTTGGTCAAAAAATATAAAGTCCCCGTTACCCTCTTTGTCTATCCGAGTGCGATCTCCAATGCTGCGTATGCTATGAACTGGGAACAACTTCGTGAGCTTGAGACGACAAAACTTTTCCGTGTCGAATCTCACACCTACTGGCATCCGAATTTCAAAAAAGAGAAGAAAAAACTTTCACCGGAGGAATATTCAAAATTTGTCGATAAACAGCTCGGCGGTGCGAAGAAAAAACTCGAAGAGAGAATGGGACACGAGATCAAATACTTGGCATGGGTATTTGGAATTTATGATGATGGATTGCTTGTGGATGCCAAAAAATCGGGGTACGCGGCGGCGTTTACGATTGATCGACAACATGCCTCTTCCTGTGATAATGCGATGGCGTTAGGACGTTATATGGTAGTCAGTAAACATGATATTAAAGCGTTTGAAGGGATGGTAAACGGGAGAGAAGATCGCCTTCCCCCCTCAAAAAAAGAGGTCGTGAAATACTGATTCAAATATAAAGCTGCAATGACCGATATTAATATTATAATTTTTTAATAAAATTTAGGATATTTACTATGAAAAACGACTCATTATATCAAGGTAGCGAACGAAAAAAAAGTAAGAGAAACAGTTCCTTGACGTGTGAGCGCCGCCGTGTGAGTTATATCAAACCGTTTATCTATTATTTTTTGCAAATTATTCTGCTTGTACCGATCTTCGGGATTCTTGAAATGGATTTAAACCCTTTGCAATGGTCGTCATTCAGCTATGCCGTAAGTGTGGTGTGGATGTTTTACATCACGGCCAAGCTGTTTCGGATTCTAGAGAGACAGAAGGATCCTTTGAGGATATAAAACTTCAAAGGCAATCGGTAATATAATTAAAGAGTTATGAAAAAGAAAAACTCTTGCTATAATTGAAAAAATGGATAAAAAAGGTTGTTGCAATGTATGCAGTAGAATTTGAAACCATCAACCATAACGGAACGATCACCATTCCCGAAGAGTACGGGTTTGCGGACAATGAATCGCTCAAAGTTATTCTTCTCAAAAAAGAGAGAAGTGCCAACGATCCCGAATTTCAACAACATCGTGAAGAGATAAAAAATCTTATTGATGATTATAAAACAAACGGGGATAAAAATTTTGTCCCGTATGAAGAGGGGATGGATGCAATCGATAACTGGCTGGACGGTTTAGACGTTGCGAATCATTAAATCCAAAACGTTTAATACACAGCTGGTAACGGCGCTTCAATTTATCGCACAAAACAATCCTCACAACGCAAAAACATTCAAAAAAGAACTGGATGCAAAAATCACCGATTTACCCAATTTCCCTTTTAAATTCAGAGAGTCCGAATACTATGACGATGAAAATGCGCGGGATTTGATTTTCAAAGGATATACCATTCCTTATTACGTCGATAGTGTCGGAGATACGATTATCATTTTGAAAATATTTAAGTATCGGTTGCCATAAAAAAAGGTAGTGAAGTATTAGAATCTTCGTTCGTGGTGAGCTTGTCGAACCATGAACTGCATACCCTTCGACAGGCTCAGGGCGAACGGGCAATATAGTCATTGATTGCTATATGTTTGATTAGTAAGTGGTTCAGATAGTAAAATATTTGCTTGAAAAAGCTTTTGTACTATGTAATGATAAAACTCTTCGTTATACTCATTTTGACTATCAGTTTTTGCATAGATATTTGGATGGCTAACTTGGGCTAAATCTGTGCCGATTTTAGTTAGCATTGCTACACCTGTTTGGATTTCTTTTTTAGGGGTATTTTTAAAATCTAAATTTAAAATTCTTCCATAATAACCAATGGGAATTGAATCAATTAAATCATCTCTTAATATCTTTCTAAATCCTGTTGTAGGATTAAAACTTATTAGACCTATATCATTGAGATGCATTAAAGAACTAAAATTAATATTATTATTTTTATATATTTCATTGTTATCGTAATCGATAATTAAAGGTTGGTAATTTCCAATAAACCAACAATATTTTAGAAAATTGTCGAATAATATAGCATCGCTTTTATCTAAAGTCGACATAAATTCAATTGTTCTTTTTGAAAATGTTCCGGGTGTATTTGATTCACCCGCCAAAATTTGTGCCCATAAATTTTGCATTTCTTCATCTGATATTAATTTACATTTGTCAAAAAAGTTACTTAGCCAATCATCTTCAATTTTTTCAGGAGTTGCATTTTCTTCTAAAGAAGCAAATGACTTTTCAGTAATGCTTTCGATATTTTCTTGTTTCCTAATTTCTTCGCTTACCAATCTATTTAATGCTCGTTTTTGAATATCTTCAATTTCTAAATCCATTAAAGCTTTTGTTTTAGATGCTTCAGCTTCAGCTATTGCCTTTTTTGTGATTCTTCTTGGTTCATAAAGAATTCCAATTGCATTCGAAATTTTTTCTACTAAAACGGTTGCAGGCTTTGATAATTTTCCGATATCAATTACAGATACATTCGACATTAGTTTCCTTTTGTTAGCGTCACTTGAAAATATTTTACTTTATTTTTGGTTATGTTTACTCTTACGCACCAATAAAATTATTCACAGCCCCATCACGCTATAATATAGGTAATTAATTCCATTACAAAGACACTCCTTTGCATTTTGAACCGTACCCATTTGAAAAACTCACTTCCCTTTTAGAGGGAATTACCCCAAATAGCGCCTATTCACCGATCGCTTTGACCATCGGGGAACCGCAGTTCGAGACTCCTGCTTTTATCCAAAAATCGCTGGCAAAACACTCCGAAGAGCTTCGCCGTTATCCGAAAACGGCAGGGGAAACGTATCTAAACGACTCGATGCGCGGGTTTGTAGAGAGCCGTTTCGGGGTGAAGCTGAAACAGGGTGAGTTGGTGAGTTCATTTGGAACGCGGGAAGTGCTCTTTAATTTTCCTCAATATTATCTATTCGATAAAAAAGAGCCGGTCATGGCCTACACTAACCCGTTTTATCAGATTTACGAGGGTGCGGCGATTGCTTCTCGTGCTAAAGTAATCCACCTCAATCTGACCGAAGCAAATAGCTTCAAACCGATCATCAATGAAGCGGAACTCTCCGAATGTCATTTGGTCATTCTGAATTTCCCGAACAATCCGACGGCATCGGTACTCAGCCTCGAAGAGCTGGGTGATTGGGTGAAACTTGCCCTCAAACACGATTTCTGTCTTATCAACGACGAGTGCTACAGCGAGATTTATACGGCCGAAAAAGTTCCCTCCCTCCTCGAAGCATCACTCTATGTCGGCAATACGTCGTTTAAAAATGTCCTCGTCATCAACTCGATTTCCAAACGCTCTTCCGCACCGGGTTTGCGAAGCGGATTTATCGCGGGGGACGCGGACATTTTAAAAGGGTACGCGCAGTACCGCACTTATGTCGGATGCGCTTCTCCACTGCCATTGCAAGCGGCGGCGGCAATGGCGTGGGCAGATGAGTATCATGTGGCAAAAGCGCGCGCGGTATATGCAGAGAATTTCAAAGCGGCGCAGGAGATTTTAGGGATTAAAACGTCCGATGCGACCTTTTACGTCTGGCTCAAAGTGGGTGATGCCCTCGAATTTACCCAGAGACTTTATCGTGACTATAACGTCAAAGTTTTACCCGGGGAATTTTTAGCACGCGACGATGCGCACGGTGAAAATCCCGGCATCGGCTATATCCGTATCGCCCTCGTCGAAGAGACGACACG
Organism: Sulfuricurvum sp.; assembly: GCA_024637215.1. GTDB lineage: Bacteria > Campylobacterota > Campylobacteria > Campylobacterales > Sulfurimonadaceae > Sulfuricurvum. The sequence goes on along the minus strand of JAGXFM010000076.1, from coordinate 9,510 downwards.
AACGATTCAAGCACTTAATCGCCTAAAGGAGGCACTGTCATGAACGAGTTAAAAGATAAAATTTTCCAAGCCCAAAGTGAGGGGGATATCGCCTCCTTGTACGTTCTTGAATCCCAAGCCCATGAGAGCTTTGATGAAGATACGTTGATGGCCTATTATGCCAATATCCTCGATCTCGCACTGGAGCGTCTCACCAATGCGTTAGAGAATCTCGAAAAACTCGATATGAATGAAGTGCAGGATTTCGCAACACTCCGAGCTTTGTACGAATACGCGATAGAGCATTACAGTGCAGGATCAGCTACCGATGCGAGTGCGCTGTTCGAAGTGCTCGGCGTGATCAGTAACGATGAGGAATTCAGCATCGCGATGAGCGTTCACCGTGCGGGATGCGACGCGAAAATTCCGTTTGATGATTTTATCGACGAGTATGTCGATATGGTGGCAACCCAAGAGGGCGGAAAATTTTATATTAGTACTTTCAAAAAGGAGATTGCGCAATGAAAATCCACTTTATCGGGATCGGCGGAATCGGCATTTCAGGACTCGCCAAATATATGCGTTTTAGCGGCCATGAGGTGAGCGGTTCGGATATGAAAGCGACCCATATTACCCAGCGTTTAATTGATCGCGGAATTACCGTCCATATCGGACATGATGCGGCCAATATCCCTGAGGGGTGTGATCTTGTTATCCATTCGGCGATTATCCGTCCGACCAACTCTGAAATCGTAGAAGCTCACCGCAGAGGGATTGAAGTGCTTCATCGTCGCGATGCTCTGTTGCGAATATTGAGTGAGAAAAAAGTTTACGCGGTGTGCGGAGCACACGGTAAAAGTACGACGACGGCGATTTTGGCGGCAATTATGGATGGCAGTGCAATCATCGGTGCAGAGTCTAAGGGATTCGGTTCTAACGTCCGCTATGACGGAAGTACGGATGTAATGCTCTTCGAAGCCGATGAATCTGATGGAAGCTTTCTCAACTCAAATCCGTATTGCTCGATCGTTACCAATGCCGAACCGGAACATATGGAGTATTACAACTACAATATCGACGAGTTTCACAATGCGTATCTCCGTTTTATCGAAATGGCTCCCGTTCGTGTCATCAATGCGGAAGATCCGTTTATGGCAACACTCGAATGCGATGCATTGCGTCTTTATCCGAGTCAGGATATTACCAATATCACCTATACGCTCCTCGATGATGAACCCTACACCCGCTTTCACCTCAAAGGATTCGGAGAGTTTGAGGTATGGGGATTCGGCGAACATATCGCCATGGATGCTTCATTGGCGATCATGGCGGCGGCACAGACGATGAGCATCGCCTCTATCCGTGTCCATCTCCTGAATTTTCGAGGAATCAAAAAACGGTTTGACGTGATTTTTAAAGGCTCTGATCGTGTCATTATCGATGATTACGCCCACCATCCGACCGAGATCAAAGCGACAATGCAGTCGCTCAAAACCTATGCGGAGCTCAAAGGGTTCAAGCGTATCATCGCGATCTGGCAACCGCACAAATACTCCCGAACCATCGATAACCTCGATGCGTTTGTTGAGTGTTTCGAAGGGTGTGCCGAACTCGTTATTCTCCCTGTATGGGCGGCAAGCGAAGAGCCTCGTGAGATTGATTTTGAGGGGCGTTTTAGCCGTTATAATCTCACGATGAGCGACAAACTTCACCGTGCGGGTGATACCATCGAATCGATTATCGGTGATGCCGTCGTTCAAACCTACGATCACGATCTCATCGTCGGATTCGGGGCAGGGGATTTGACCTATCAGCTTAGAGGGACAAAATAGGTTATGGCGTATCTTCTCTGGTTCGGAATCGTCGCTCTCGTATTTGCACTGTTGCACTATTTGACAGAACTTAGCGGAAAGCAAAAAGGGATTATTTCTCTTGTTCTGGCATTGTGTGTCGCGGGAGCGATAGCGTACAACATCCAAAGTGATCGTGACCGCAGCAAAGTGCGTGCCATCGAGTTGAAGTACCAACAAGGCGAGACGTTGGTGTGTCGAGGTATTGAGGTCAAGTCTACTACGTTTGATTATAGTGTCGGGACCCAAAGTTTTGTCGGGAACCGTGGTACGAAACATTATCAGCAGATTATCAATGCCCGTGAGTGTCAATGAGTTCTCTCTCTTCTAACCTCGCCGAGCTTTTCGGCAAGCTCGATCTCCTCCCTCATATCGCTTCATTAGAGCATTTTTTCTCCCGTGAACAAAACATCGCTATCCCCGGAGATCAAGAACGCCACTACCGCTATATCCAAGCCCTCGATGCGTTGGAGTTCAAAGCCCCGCCGAAGAGTGTAGCTTTTGAGAGTATCATCAACCACCTGAAAAAACAAGGGGTTTTACGGTTCGAAGAGATTCACGAACTGCTCAAAGTCGTCCGCTATTTTCGTCTGATGCGTAATCACGAGTTCGCGGGGATCATCGGTGAATGGATGGGGACGATCATCATCCCCGAGCCGTTTAGTGAGATCGATGAGTATTTCGATTATGAGGGGAACTTCATCGAGTCGCGTGATGAGGAACTCCACAAAATAGCACAGCGGATCAAAGCGATCAAAACGGAGATCAACGAGTCGATAAAGCGGTTGTTCCATACCCAAAAACTCGCCCCCTACCTCGTCGATACCCAAATCCACTATATCAATGACGAAGAGACCCTTTTGGTGCGCGGCGGGTTCAACCATGTCCTCAAAGGCTCCGTCGTCGGACGCACAGGTGCGGGATTTTTCTACGTTGCCCCCGATTCGGTGCTCCGCTCTAAAGAGCAGTTGCGCTATGTATTGCAAGAGCGGGAAACGAAACTCTACGAGTACGCCAAACGCTTTAGTGCCAAACTCTCGAACCTCGTCCCTTTTATCGGATTTATCGACCGTGAGTTCGACCGATACGATCACTATCAAGCGCGGGTGTTGTTTGCCCGCGCGCGGGATTTCGCGATCCTCAAACCCCAAAACAACACCGATATCGTCCTCGAAGAGTTCTCCCATCCCGCCATCCACAAACCCAAACCGATTAGCGTCGATTTCCGCTCCAACCTCCTGATGATCACGGGAGTGAACGCGGGGGGTAAAACGATGCTCCTCAAATCGCTCCTCTCGGCGAGTCTAATGGCGAAATATCTCATCCCGATGAAAATTAACCCTCACAAATCACGGATCGGGAGTTTCAAACGGATCGAAGCGGTGATCGACGATCCCCAAAGCGTGAGCAACGACATCTCCACCTTTGCGGGGCGGATGGTGCAGTTTAGCCATCTCTTCGAGCACAAAAGCGCTCTCGTCGGGGTCGATGAGATCGAACTGGGAACCGATAGCGACGAGGCGGCGGCACTTTTTGCCATCGTCCTTGATGAGCTGATCAAACGGGGTCAGAAGATCATCGTCACCACCCACCACAAACGTCTCGCCGCATTGATGGCGGATCGTGATGATGTGGAGCTGATGGCGGCGTTGTATGACGAAGAACGACGCCTCCCGACCTATGAGTTTTTACAAGGGGTGATCGGCAAGAGCTACGCGTTTGAAACCGCCGCCCGATACGGGATCAACCCCGCCATCATCACCCGCGCCAAATCGCTCTACGGTGAAAACCACGAAAAACTGAGCGTCCTCATCGAGCGGGGGAGTGAACTGGAACGTGAGCTAAAACGGAAAAACCGTGAAGTAGACGAACGGCTTGAAACCCTCAAATCCCAAGAGCGCGATCTCAAAGAGGCGCGGGAACACCTGCGGGTAGAACTCGATGCCGAAAAAGCGCAACTCCGTACCGGTTACGATGAAGCGATCCGCGAAGCGAAAGAGGCGGCAAAAGGGATGGATATGGCGGCGATCCATCGTCAGCTCAACAAGGCGCAGGCGAAATTGCCGAAACCCGAACCGATCAAGATCGCCGAACCCGAACCGATAAAATACGAAGTGGGGCAGAGTGTAAAATACCGTACTCAGCGCGGGAGTGTGGTGAGTGTCGGAGCCAAAGATGCGATGATCGAGGTGGAGGGGATGCGTTTGCGTGTCAAACTCACCGATTTGAAACCGAGCCGCAATCTCCCGAAGAAGCCTAAAGTCACCGTCACCTCAGAGATCGATCAAAAAAGCGGTCTCAAACTCGATCTTCACGGATTACGAGGGGAAGAGGCGTGCGAGCGGATGGATAAGTTTCTCTCCGATGCTCTCTTGCAGGGATTTGATGAGGTGATTATCTATCACGGTATCGGGACGGGGAAACTCTCGTTTGCGGTCAAAGAATTTTTAAAAGAGCATCCGAGTGTCAAAAGCTTTACCGATGCTCCTCAGCATTTGGGGGGATTCGGGGCGAAGATCGTCCGTCTCTAAAAGTTCCTGTCATTCCCAACTCGATTGGGAATCCCTTTCCCGCTCTTTTTCTTTCTGCCGCTTTTATCACATAGCAAAATACTAATTACATTTAATTACATTGTTTTAATGAAAATAGTATGAAAATGTTTAATATATTTTGTTTTATTCTGATGTATATAATTTGTATTAAGACATTTTAAGAGAGGAAACAAGCGATGAGCACGATCACGACAAAAGACGGTACGCAGATTTATTACAAGGACTGGGGCACAGGAGAACCTGTTGTCTTTAGCCACGGGTGGCCGCTTAGTGCAGACAGCTGGGAGGCGCAGATGCTATTTCTGGCTTCCAAGGGCTATCGCTGCATTGCCCATGACCGTCGCGGCCATGGGCGGTCGAGCCAGCCTTGGAACGGCAACGATATGGACACTTTTGCCGACGACCTCTCGCAGCTCATCGAAACGCTCGATTTGAAAGGCGTCACGCTAATCGGATTTTCGATGGGGGGCGGCGAAGTGGCGCGCTATGTTGGTCGCCACGGCACGAAACGGTTAGCCAAGGTCGCGCTGATCTCCGCCGTCCCACCGCTTATGCTGAAAACAGCGGCCAATCCGGGTGGCTTGCCAATGGAGGTGTTCGACGGTATTCGTCAAGGTTCAATCGCCGACCGCTCACAGTTCTACAAAGACCTCGCAAGCGGCCCGTTCTTCGGAGCTAACAGGGGAGGCGCCAAGGTCTCACAAGGGATGATGGACTCATTCTGGCTTCAGGGGATGCGCGCCGGTCACAAGAACACTTTTGACTGCATCAAGGCGTTCTCCGAGACAGATTTCACCGAAGATCTCAAAATGTTCGATGTGCCGACACTCATTGTTCACGGGGACGATGATCAGGTTGTGCCGATCGGCGCCTCGGCTCATAGCGCAGCGAAACTCGTCAAAAATGCGACTTTGAAGGTCTACACAGGCGCACCCCACGGTCTCGTAGACACGCACAAAGAGCAGCTTAATGCCGATCTGCTGGCATTCCTTACGGCCTGACGTTACTTTTATACCGTTCACTGTGAGCGTGTCGAAGGGTGCTTCGTCATTCCCGACCTGATTGGGAATCCAGCTCTCCGTCATCCCGTACTTCGTGTGCCCTTTAGGGTACATACGGGATATATCTCCATCATTTCCCTTGTAAACTTTGTCTCTTCATAGTACAATCTTTAACAATTTGCTATCTATTGTTTTTATAATACAAGTAGAAGCTATACACTATCACTCGGGAGAGTGGGAGCAAAAAATTCAAACTATAGAGAGTTAAAATGACATATATTGTATTGATTAGTATGTTAGTACTATTTTTAATGCTGTTAAGTTTAAAAACATTACAAGATTTAATATCTGAGCTTGACTTAAAACCATCATTAACACAATTTTTAATGGTTGCAATTTTTACACCTATTTTACTAATAAGTATGCAGTTTTATTCTAAATATGAAGAAGAGCAAAAAAATTTACATAATGATATGCTTTTGACAAGTGTAAAGATTGTAGAGATGAAATCAAAAATTCGTGATGTGAATAGTACTATAAATGTATTGCAGACTTGGTCAAAAGACCGTGAAATTACAAATAAAACTATATTCAAATTGAATCGTCAACTTGATGATTTGAATAATGGCTTGACGGATTATATAAGTATCTATAACAAGATGATGTCATATGAATCTTCTAATTTAATTGTTAAGCAATATGCTATGGATTTTGATAAACAACAGGTAATATTAAAGTCAATTATCGATTTAACATCTCCACAACAAAGTAAATTATCATCATTTGATATATTTCGAGTTGATCAATTTTATAAAATATTCCTTGAGCACTTTGTACTCATCAATCAAAATCAGCTTAAAGAATATTATGAGTTTGAGAATAAAATCATTAACCAAAACAAGATACAAATTATTTTTTCAAGTATTATTAATTCATTTGCAATATTTTTGATAGTAATCATATTATTAAAAGCAATTTACGTAGAAAAAATTCTTTTACATAAACTTAATAAGATAAAAGATAAATCTTGGATAAATGATAATGAAAAAATTATTTTAATTAAAATAGAGAATATTTTAGAACAAAGAATACAGAATAAAACTTTATCAATAAAATATTTTTTCTCTAATTTATTCAATATAATAATGTTATTACGTCTTGATAAGAAATTGAATTCAATTATAGATGCTTACGAAAGAAATATAGGTAATCAAATATGTAAAAGCATCTTAGAATTAGACGTAGATAGTGATCAAAGAAAAATTGGACAGGCTACTTTTAAGCACATATCTTGACAATTATTCAGAAAAATTCTAAAAAACCTGTATAATATTCCGTAAGATTACACGGGAGATTACGATGGTATCCTATAAACCCAACGAAATGATGAGTTCGAGCGATGTCGCCAAAAACTTCGGAGCTGTCCTCTCCAAGCTTGCTAATCACGAAGTGGATAAAATCGGCGTTCTCAAAAACAATAAGCTCGATTTTGTCCTCATGCGTAATGACGAACTCGAAAACCTGATTGAGCAAGAGATTCAGCAACGACAATTTGAAGCAGATAAACGAATGGTAGCACGACAAGTCGAAGCACTGCGAAGCGGAAAAGTAAAAGCTTACTCACTCGATGAAGCAGAAAAAATGTTAGACGAAGCATTAGCGCGTTATGAAGATTGAGTTTGATCCCGAATTTATGGCTGCTTTGATCGAGCAGATTAGAACAATAGCTGAAGATAAACCAAGTGCCGCACGAGACTTTAAACAAGCATTGATAGCACAATGCAAATCATTGGTCGATATGCCGTATCGATGTCGAAAATCGATTTATTATAATGATGAACACGTACGTGATTTGGTATTTAGAGGGTATGTGATTGTATATGTAATTCAAGACGATATGATTACGATTACTTCTTTAATCAATCAACAAAATTTCAAGTCTAAAATGATTAAGAGTGCCAAAAAAATTGCAAAATCTGCAAAAGAAGAATACGATTTGCTAAATGGATGAGAATATTATCTTTTTACTAATCTATCAACAAAATTTTAAACCCAAAAGTATTGACCAATGACCCAAACCGACTATAAAACCGCCGTAAAACAGCTCCAAAAATACTCTTACCACTATTACGTCCTCGACGATCCGATCACGACGGATGAGGAGTACGATATCCTCTATCATCAGGTAGTCGCGTATGAGCGTGAGCACCCCGATGAGATCATCCCCGATTCCCCGACACAGCGGGTAGGGGATGTACCGCAGGATAAGTTTGATAAAGCACAGCATCTCAGCCGAATGTGGAGCCTCGAAGACCTCTTTAATCGCGACGAGTTGGAGACGTGGGTCAACCGCATCACGAAAGGGTATGGGGATGTCCGTTTTTACTGTGAGCCGAAGTTTGACGGGGCGAGTTTGAATCTGATCTATGACAACGGTGTACTGACTCAGGCGATCACTCGGGGGGATGGTGTCGAGGGGGAAGAGGTGACCCAAAACGCCAAAACGATCCAGAGTATCCCTCTCACAATCTCGTATACGGGGCGGATCGAGATTCGGGGGGAAGTGGTGATTTTCAAAGAGGATTTCGAGAAGATCAATCTGGAACGTTCCCGAAACGGCGAGTCACTTTTTGCCAATCCGCGCAATGCGGCGGCGGGGAGTCTTCGTCAGCTTGATACCCGTATCACCGCCTCACGCCGTTTGGTTTTTATGCCCTACGGTATCGGTGCTAACACATTGGAGATCAAAAACCTCTCGGAGCGAATGGAGTGGGTCTATGCTCTGGGGTTCCGAAATCCCCACATGACTCACTTGTGTGAGAGTGCGGATCAGATCGAGACCTTTTACCATGAGATGCGCGTTGAGCGGGATAATTTCGCGATGCTGTTGGACGGGATGGTGATAAAAGTCGATTCTATCGCGGTGCAGGACGAGCTTGGCTATACGGTTAAAAATCCCCGTTGGGCGGCGGCGTATAAATTCCCTGCTATCGAGAAACTGACAACACTCAAAGAGGTGATCATGCAGGTGGGGCGTAGCGGTGTGGTTACCCCTGTCGCGATTGTCGAGCCTGTCGATATCGAGGGGGTGACGGTCGAGCGTTCGACGCTTCATAATTTCGATGAGATCGAGCGAAAAGATATTCGGATCGGGGATAAAGTTATTATTTTGCGAAGCGGTGACGTGATCCCGAAAATCGTCAAGGTGATCGCATCTGAGCGTAACGGTAGTGAGCAGATCATCCACCGACCGAAGCATTGTCCCGTGTGTCATTCGGAACTTCTCGATGAGGGGGCGTTGATCAAATGCCAGAACCTCTCGTGCGAAGCGCGGGTGGTCAATTCGATCATCTATTTTGCCTCCAAACAATGTCTCAACATCGACGGGTTAGGAGATAAAATCGTCGAAGCACTTCATAGCGCGGGGATGGTGCGGGAACTCAGTGATTTGTTTAGTCTGACGATGGATCAGCTCTTATCACTGGAAGGGTTCAAAGAGAAAAAGAGCCGTAATCTCATCGATGCGATAGCGGCAGTCAAGGGGTGCGATTGCTGGCGTTTTATCAATGCACTTGGGATCGAGCATATCGGCGAAGTGGCATCGAAAACGCTCTGTGTGGCATTCGGTACGGCGTTTGATCGCTCTAGCCGTGAAGAGATTTTAGCGTTGGAAGGTTTCGGGGGTGAGATGGTCGAATCGATCCTCGAATTTTCCCGTGTTAATAGTGAGAAAATCGAAAAACTCCGTACACTTTTAAATCCCGTAGCCCCTATCAAAGTGGAAGCTCACGAGAACCCGTTTAAAGGGAAAAGTGTCGTTATTACGGGATCGATGTCGGTTCCGCGCGATAGTATCAAAGCCATATTAGAGGGATTAGGGGCGAAAGTTGCCTCGTCCGTGTCGAAAAAGACCGATTACGTCGTGTACGGCGAAGATGCGGGGAGCAAATACGATAAAGCGGTAGAGCTGGGTGTGACGTTGCTCACTGAGAGCGAGTTTCGCTCCCTAACGTCGCTTACCGATAGCGCTTCGGTGACGCAAGGGGCTAGTGTAAAGGCGAAAAATAGTCTTTTTGATTAAATAGGCGATATACCCTTTCACTTTGATCCTGTCTCTTATACACATCT
>JAGXFM010000075.1 GCA_024637215.1 Sulfuricurvum sp. | reverse complement strand
CGATCCCCCACCTCTTCTTCAATCTCATAAATCTCACTCGGTGATTCACACTGACTGAGTCGGCGGTAAAGTTCAAGGCGGAGGCGATCTTCGGTGACGATCTCATCACTGATAAAGGCACTAACGGTGAGTTTAATATCCACTTTCGCCCGCACGGCCGTCGTTTGGTTGGTGAGGATTTTGATAGCATCCTCCAACATCCGCAGATACAACGCATATCCAATGTTTTTGATGTGACCGCTTTGAGCATCCCCGACGAGATTTCCCCCACCGCGGATTTCGAGGTCGTGATGTGCCAACATCGAACCGGAGCCTAAGAAAGAGTTCGATTCCAGCGCCACAAGCCGTTTTTTAGCCTCTTCAGTGAGATGGTCTTTATCATCCACGATGAAATAGGCGTACCCCTCGGTATGCCCCCGCCCGACCCGTCCGCGTAACTGATGCAGATCCGCCATTCCGAAACGATCCGCTCCATCGATAATCATCGTGTTGACCGTCGGCATATGAATTCCCGACTCGATAATCGAGGTGGCAAGTAATACGTCATATTCTCGATTCGCAAACTTAGCAAGCTCATCCTCGGTTTGGGTCGCGCCGATTTGGGAGTGGAGGATAAGGATACGCAACTCGGGGAGGATCGCTTTGAGTTCCCCTGATTTGATCACCATCGAGTCAATCGAGTTATGGACATAAAACACTTGACCACCGCGTCGAAGCTCGCGCAAAATTACCTCTTTGATCAGTTTCTCATCATAATTTTTGACAAACGTACGTACCCCTAAACGCTCGCTTGGCGGGGTGAGGAGTTCGCTCATCGTTTTGATCGAGCTGAGGGCTTGATTGAGACTGCGAGGGATCGGTGTCGCACTCATACTGAGGAGATGAACGTTTTCATAGAGCGATTTGAGTTTCTCTTTTTGTTTCACCCCGAATTTGTGCTCTTCATCGATAATGACGATCCCAAGTTTCGAACAGCTCACCCCAAACAGCGCATGGGTTCCGACAACACAATCGAGTTCACCCGCTTCAAGCGCTCGCAGTGTTGCCGTTTTCTCTTTGGCACTGACGAAACGATCCAACTTCGCAATCCGTAGTCCAAAAGGGGCAAGACGTGCTTTAAGCGATTGAAAATGTTGGGAACTCAGGAGCGTTGTCGGAACAACCAAGAGGGATTGATACCCCCCTTTCGCGGCGGCAAAGATGGCATTCATCGCTACCTCGGTTTTCCCGAAACCGACATCGCCGCTGAGGAGGCGATCCATAATCTGCCCCGAAGAGAGGTCGCGAAGGATAGAGCTAATCGCGCTCGCTTGATCGGGAGTATAATCAAATCCTGCGGCGGCTTGAAATCGGTGTACTTCACCCCCGTCAACATTGATAACCGAAGCTTTAATAAGAGCACGGCTTGCGGCAATCCCTACAATCTCAGAGGCGATCTCGAACAACCGTGCCTTAACCGACTCTTTGAGTTTCCCGAAGCTCCCCTTGCCCAGACGATCAAGTACGGGAAGACTCCCTGAAGCAATATAGCGATCAATAGCATCGAGATTTTCGACGGGGAGAAGAAGTTTATCATCCCCCATGTATTTGATGACGACGAGATCTTTGATCCCTCCGAGGATTTCAGCTTGCTCAATCCCGACAAATATCCCCACCCCGTACTCTTCGTGAACAACGTAATCGCCCACTTTCAAATCATCGAGCAAGATAGAGGTACGACGGCGACGACGCTTTTTCTCATGGCGGTTGAGAGAGAGAATAATCTCATCAGGACCGATCAGGTTAAGGACGATCCCTGAGGTTTTTACCGTGATCCCTTTAAGTTCAAATATCCCCGCCGCTTTGAGCTGAGTATCGCTCGCGGCGATAAGGGTGAATTTTTTGTTTTTATGGACACTGCGAAGAGTTTCGAAATTCCCCCCACCCAAGGGCGTGTAGCGCTCCGACTCGCTAAGGATATCCACTTCCAATCGCTCACGTGGTAATACAGGCTGATTAAGCCCGTAGGCTTCATCGAGGACGCTTTTCATCTCACGAATACGTGCAATCCTCTTCCCTTCGCACAGATCAATGCCGTGCTCTCCCAATACCCAAAAACCGAGCGAGGCAATGTCTTTCACAAAACTGTCGCTTTGCGCCTGAGCTATCGCTTTTTCGAAATGTTTGTATTGCACAGCATCGAGAGAGAAAAAAGCACTGCTCACTTCGATCGAAGCCAACTCCTCTTTATCGGTGCGTTGCGTCTCAACATCGAACGCTTTGATCTCTTCCACCTCATCATCAAACAGGCTGATACGGTACGGATGGCTTTGGTTCGGAACGTAAATATCGAGAATATCGCCGCGATGGGAGACTTCCCCCTCCATCTCCACCATATCGACGAAGGTGTATCCCCAATGAAGCAACTTCTCTTTAAAACTCCCTAAATCGATCCGAGAAGCGAACTCGATGGTCTCGCTTTGGAGCAGTGAAGGATCAGGCATCGGAAAAAGGAGGGTTTTAAGAGGTGCTATAATCAGCGGTTTTTTGGACGCCGTGTAATAGGTACGAAGCGCGGCGAAAAGGGCAAACAACTCTTCAGAAAACGGGCGTAAGTCGTCCATATAGATTGCACGAAAATCGGGCAATACGATATGAGGTACCTCTAAAAATGTCGAAACATCACTCAGTTCCGACGCCTCTTTGGCATCCTCGCAAAGGAGGATTTCAGGGCGATTTTTCGGGTTATTTTTTAGGTACTCATACCAACGTGCTTGTGACATTTATCCTCTTTAAAAACGTTTCGGCTACGCTGAACGAGCCAAAGACTAGATATTCTTGTTTATTGTTAATTTCATCAAATGAGCGATATGGAATATCCAATTCATGTAATACCGATTCGAGAAGTCTCCTCTCCACAATCCGCCCTTCACTCACTTCAATAATCTCAACCGATTCGATGATCGGTGCTAATATGCTCAAAATCTCCCGATAATCTTTATCGCCGTAGGTGTTATAAATCAGAGTCACTTTTTTCCCCCGATAATTTAGGGCTATCGACTCTGCCGCCAAAGCGTTATGCCCGACATCCAACGTAATATTCGAAGCTATACGGCTCAAACGACCAAATAGGGCTTTCTGATCAAAAAGCGATTCATCTGCTTCATATCCCAACAATTCATACGCCGCCATAGCCAACATCAGATTATCCCGTAAATAGTCGCTGAGAGAGTTTTTTGTGGCAAGGAGCAATGCGATCTCTTCGATACTCGGAGTTAAACGCTCCATGAGGGTATAAAGTTCACACCCTTTTTCATCCGCAATAGTGCGTGCAATACACTCCACATCGATGTGTTTTTGTCTTCCTAACAAAGCGATAGACTGCATACTACGAAGCTTCGTCGTCGCAATCGAATCGATCGAAGTGCCTAAAAATGCCGCATGATCAAAATCGATGGGGGTGAAGATACTTAAAACCTTGTCAAAGACATTAGTAGCATCAAACTCCCCTCCCAATCCCGCTTCACATACCACGTATTCACACCCTTCATAAGCCACCATCGCCAAAAGAGTCGTATACTCAAAATAACTCAACGATTCTGCCACGGATTCGGATAACAAGGTGAGGAGCTTTTGATGCGCTTCTTCTAATACCTCATCACTCACCTCGTCTCCGTCTCTGTAAATCCGCTCATTAAAGCGGAGAATGTGAGGTGACGTGTAATGCCCTACTCTCTTGCCTGATCGGTGCAGTGCATTTGCTAAAAACCTTCCGGTTGAACCTTTAGCGTTGGTACCGACAAGGTGAATAATCTTTGGGCTGGGCAAAAGATGCGCAATCGCTCGATACGCTTTTGGAAAGCGTTCATAATCAATCACGTCGTAAAAAAGAGGCTTATTCGCTAAAAAATCATTCAGTCTCATGCAGGCTCTACGCGGTTTCGCCCTTTGTGCTTAGCATCGTACAAACGCTCATCCGAACCGTTTACCAATGCTTTGAGGGAGGGGTAATCGCTACGCTCGGCAACACCGATACTTAGGCTCACCGCAATCCGCTGCCCTTGATACATAAAGTGGGCTTGCTCGACATGCGCTCTTACTTTTTCACAAAACACTTTGGCTCCGGAGAGATCGGTTTCTCCTAGAATCGCCATAAACTCTTCTCCGCCGTAACGCCCCACCACATCACTGGTTCTTGCTTCTAATTTTAGAATTTTTGCAAATGCGATCAGCACCGCATCCCCCGCGTCATGCCCATAGGTATCATTGACCGCTTTGAAATGGTCCAAATCAAGCATCGCAACACAAAACGAATGACCGTGGCGTTCATACTCCGCTTCTTTTAAATTTAAATGCTCTTCTATTGCACGTTTATTAAAAAGCTTCGTTAAAAAATCTTCTCGAGAAGCTTGCGTTGCTTGCGCTAGTTCCACTTCAAGTGTCGCAATCTTTTTCCCCATCTGAACCACTTTTTCGTTGTGGATTTTCAAATCTTTACTAAGTACCTCTACTTTTTCTTCCAACGTGCTTGCAATCGTATAAAGACGCTTGTGCGCCGTTTTAAAATCGGTCGGTTTATTGCTCTCTAACGCTTCAAGGTCACGTTTTACCTCTCGAATTTCACTGCTGGAATTTTCACTCCGCTCAATCAGCTCAATCAGTTGCGCCGAAAGTTTTTCGAGGAGTATATCAAGGGCATTCACCATCTCTTCAACGCTGCGTTTGTCCAAAGCGATTCGCATGGCAATCGCAATTTTAAGCTCTTTTTCACACTCATCACTTGCAATATATTCAGGATTATCGCTCAGTTTTTGTGTGAGTTCAATCGTTGCATTGTCCATCGTGGGTGCAATAGAGGGGACTAACGAAGAGACGAGCAACCGGATGGTTTTATCGTAATCTACCCCTTGATCTGCACTTTTATGGAGATTAAGACCCTCGATGGTACGCCGTAAATTAGCCGAATCGACAGGGCCGAAATCGGTTAATTTCATTAAAAAAGAGTCATCGTATACGGTTAGGAAATTAGTCCATGCCTGTTTGAGCAGTTCAATCTGAGTCGATCCTCCTTGGGATTCTAAAATCGTGATTGTTTTCTTCGCCAATGCCGAAGCATCAGGATTATGCAATAAATCGATACTTTGCGCCATTTTTTTCGCCAGAGCACTAAAAAGTTCAACCAATACCGTCGCTTCATTCGGGTTCATACGGCTAAGTTTAGAGATTAAAAAACGGATGAGCTCAGCGGTTGTTCTAACGCGGTATTTTTTAATCTCTTCGGCAGTTTTTTTATCAAACAGGGATACATAACGATCAATGCCGCTGCAATCTTCAACCGAAAAACCTGCTTTTTTCGCTTCAGAACAAAACGTTTCGGCATACACATCGGGAGTCCATGTTTTTCCCTCTGCTTTCAGTTTTTCGACCGTATTTCGGACAATCTGATGAATGGTCATTATTACCCCTTATTTCGAGTTCGCACCCTGTGCCGCAATTTGTGCAACAAAAGCATCAATCCCTTTTTGCGCCCCTTGGCGTATTGCTTCAAATCGGGCCTGATCACTTATAATCGCATTCGGTTCAATTTCAAAATCATACATCCCCTTGGTAGAGTAGGTATATGATTTTTCTTCCGATGTGCGGATAATCGACATGGTTACCGTCGTACGATAGGTAATTACATATCCATCCGTATCATAGCGAAGCGGTGTGAACGAAACACTCCCTATCGATATTTTTAAATGTGTTTTTGCCATGTTTTTAGGAACGAGTGCCGTCCTGAATTTTGTAATGACCGCCGTATCCACGGCATCTTTGATAATCACCGTATTTTGCGGGTCCTCCATTGAGACAACCACTTCGGTACTGACGCTCTCACCTACAATATTTTTTGCATAATGACTGGCCGGCTGATAGCCGCATCCGCTTAGGAGGATTAATGCGCTCAGTATCCAATACTTCATAATTACCCTTTTATCACGAGATTCACAAGTTTACCCGGAATGACAATCGCTTTGAGTATCTCTTTCTCTTCGATCCATTTCTCTACGGCAGTTTTTGCGATCTCGATAATCGTCTCTTGAGATTCATTTACTCCGACCTCAATCGTAGCGCGATTTTTACCGTTGATCGAAACTCCCAGAGCTACGCTATCGACTTCAAACACCTCTTCGCGCACCACTTGGATACCGAAATTCTTTCCGCCGAAAAATTCGGTTGAGAGTTCCCAGCATAAGTGAGGGACAATCGGCTCAAGCACAGAGGTAAGTATCCAGTACCCCTCCGTCCAGACATCGCGATTGATTTGTTCACCCAATGCATTCATAGCTTCCATAACGCCGGCAATCATCGTGTTAAACGTATGACGCTCACCATACACTTCTTGAGCACGTTTGAGTGCTTCGTAGACTTTTTTACGAGCACCTTTCTCTTCTTTAGAGAGAGTATTATGATCGATCATCGGTAAGCGATCGGTTACATTAACGTATTGACTGCGATCGGCAAATCGTTTGAGAAAACGATATGCCCCCTCAACCGCACTGTCATTCCACTCCAACTCTTGGGTCGGAGGAGCGGCGAAAAGGATAAAGAGACGCGCCGTATCGGCACCGTATTTTTCCACCAAGGCACCCGGATCAACGGTATTTCCTTTGGACTTCGACATCTTCGCACCGTCTTTAAGAACCATCCCCTGCGTCAAGAGGTGCTCAAACGGCTCATCGCTGTTGACATATCCCAAATCACGAAGCATTTTTGTAAAGAAACGGGCATAAAGAAGGTGTAAAATCGCGTGCTCAATACCACCGATATAGTGATCAACACCCATCCAATAATCGAGGGCTTGTTTGTCAAATACCTCTTTATGATCATTCGGCACCGTGTAGCGGAGAAAATACCATGACGACTGGATAAAAGTATCCATCGTATCGGTTTCACGGATGGCAGGTTTGCCGCATTTCGGACATGCGCAGTGTTTCCATGTCTCATGATGTTCGAGCGGATTTCCCTCACCGTTGATGACGACATCCTCAGGAAGTGCTACCGGAAGATTGGCTTTATCTTCAGGGACGATTCCACACGTGTCACAATGGATCAACGGGATCGGAGCACCCCAATAGCGTTGGCGGCTGATCCCCCAGTCTTTGAGACGAAAATTGATCACTTTTTTACCGAGCTTTTCGGCTTCGAAATGATCCATAATCGACGCTTTTGCACTAATATTATCCAAACCGCTAAACTCTGCACTATCACGGAGAATTCCCGTTTCGGTATACGCACATCCTGATGGTAGCTCACCCTCGGAAGGGAAAATAACCGCTTTGATCGGAAGATTATACTTCGTCGCAAACTCATAGTCACGATCATCATGGGCAGGAACGGCCATAACCGCACCCGAGCCGTAATCGGTAAGGACAAAATTCGCTACCCATACCGGCACTTTCGCACCCGTTAGCGGATGGATAACATTGATCCCAAGCGATACCCCCTCTTTCGGACTTGTAGCACGCTCACGCGCACTCACCCTCTGCATCGCTTTAATCGCATTGACAGTATCCGCATTAAGCAATCCGAAGGAGATCATATGACGAACGATTTCATGTTCCGGTGCGAGAGCGGCGTAACTCACCCCGTAAATCGTATCGGGACGGGTTGTAAAGACATCGAAACTTTGATAGACGGCACCTAAACGCGCTTCGCTCTCTTCGTCGAGTTTAAACGCAAACTCCAAACCGTACGATTTTCCGATCCAGTTCTCCTGCATCGTTAAAACCTGTTTCGGCCATTTTCCCTCGAGGGTTTTAAGTGATTCTAAGAGTTCTTCGGCGTAGTCACTGATTTTGAGATAGTACTGATACATCTCTTTTTGGACAA
This sequence comes from Sulfuricurvum sp., assembly GCA_024637215.1. Lineage (GTDB taxonomy): Bacteria > Campylobacterota > Campylobacteria > Campylobacterales > Sulfurimonadaceae > Sulfuricurvum. The sequence continues at coordinate 43,531 of JAGXFM010000075.1, read as the reverse complement.
TCTCGGTTCCGCATCTCCAGCATCCGCCATCAACCACCTGCTCGTTGGCTAAAACGGTCAAATCGTGCGGACACCAGTTGAGGAACCCCTGCTTACGATACAACAACCCTTTGTTGAACATATCAATAATAAAACCCTGTTCGAACGCCGTATATTCAGGGTTAGACGTTGCAAACTCTCTATCTTCCGAAAACGAAAGTCCTAATCCCGCAAGCTCGCCGCGCATCGTGGCGATGTTTTCATAGGTCCATTTTTTTGGATGAACACCGTGTTTGATCGCCGCGTTCTCTGCGGGCATACCGAAACTGTCCCATCCGATTGGATGAAGGACATTAAATCCCTGCTGACGGTAGTATCGGGCGAAAGCATCGCCGATCGTGTAGTTACGAACGTGTCCCATGTGGATGCGCCCCGAGGGGTAAGGGAACATACTTAACACATATTTTTTTGGTTTGGAAAAATCAGTTGAGGGTTCATACGCTTTGGTTGCACTCCAAGTTTTCTGCCACTTGGCCTCAATCGATGCGGGGGTATAATTCAAAAAAAACTCCTATATTTATTCGTAATTCTCTTTAGCTTTAGCACTCTCAATGAATACCATAAAAATTGAAAAAAGATTGGCGATCAAAGCACCGATAGCCAATGACATCGCCCAAGTAATATTCCCAACGACTTCAATGTAGATGAATGCTGGGATCAAATGCAAATCCGCAACCAAAGAGGCAGCCAGTAATTCTGCCGCCAAAAGGTTACGAACCCCTAATTTCAAGATCGTTGAAATCAGATTCAAACTTGCCGCGACAAAAAGCATAATCGATGAGTGATCGTACAAAAACCCCGCAACCGAGGTTAAGCTCATCAGCGTGAAAAAAACATAAACTACTTTTCCCCAATCCATACCATGCTCCTTTTAGACTATACCTTGTTCGAACTGAGCACGTAAACGCTCTTTTTCCAGTTCACGTGCTGCCTTTTCCGACAGTTTAGCACGATACATTTTAAGATTAAAACCTAGTGTTTCTAATAAAGGAGATGCAACAAAAATCGAACTGTACGTCCCAACTGTCACCCCTACTAGTAACGTATACGCAAACGTATGAATTATCTCTCCGCCAAATATAAATAACGTCACTAAAACGATGAAGACGGTTAAAGAGGTCAAGACCGTTCGAGAAAGTGTTCGTGTAACTGAATCATCAATAATATCATTGACGGTTTTAGCCGAGGAATCACTAATCTCTTCACGAATACGGTCAAATACGATAATTGTATCATTAATCGAATATCCTAAAATCGTCAGCAATGCAGCAATAACATCAAGGTTAACATCCAATCCTGCAAGTGAAATAGCCCCTACCGCAATTGTCAAATCGTGCGCTAATGCCAATACGGATGCAACAGCAAAACGCCATTCAAATCGGAATGCAACATAAATTAAAATACCGATAATGGCAAAAGTCAATGCCATAATCCCTTTTTCACGAAGTTCGCTTCCCACTTTTGCCCCGACGATATCAACGCGTCGAATTTCAAATTTTCCTGTCCCTTGAAGCTGTTCACGGGTGATATCGCCAATATCTTTCGTAACACTTTCGGAACTGTTTTTAAGACGGATAACCACCTCATCGGGAGAACCGAATTCATTAATACTTGAGCCTTCAAAGATTGGACTATTCGAAAGCTTTTCACGCATTTCATCAATAGGTGCTTTTGTTTCGTATTTGACTTGAATAATAGTACCGCCGGCAAAATCGATACCGAAATTAAGCCCTTTAGTAAAAATTAAAATTAACGAAGCGATCACAAGCAATGAAGAAATGCCCATCGCTATCTTCGATTTACCCATTAACCCGATAGGCTTGCTGTATCGAAAAAGTTCCATCAATTACTCCGTTTCACGCCAAACCATTTGGCAGTATCTTTGGATTTTTCAATACGATCTTGTAACATCAAATAAATACCGTGCGTACCTAAAATTGCCGTCAACATCGAAGCTAAGATCCCGATACTGATCGTAATGGCGAACCCTTTGATTGCACCCGTTCCATACACGTACAGAGCAATAGCAGCAATCAAGGTTGTAACATTGGAGTCGGTAATTGCACGCATAGCATTTTCATATCCGACCTCAATCGCACGTTTCACAGAAGAACCCTCAGCTAATATTTCACGTATCCGTTCATTAATAATAACGTTAGAATCGACTGCCATACCTACGGTGAGGACGATCCCCGCCATACCCGGCAATGTCAATGTGGCACCGAAAAGTGCCATAACGGCAACAATCAGTAAAATATTGACTACTAATGCAATATTGGCGATTACACCGGCACGTCGATAGTAAACCATCATAAACAAAACAACCAGTCCGAAACCAGATACTAAGGCAAGCATACTCGCTTTAATACTATCGGCTCCGAGGCTTGGCCCTACCGAGCGTTTTTCCATCATATAAATCGGTGCTAGCAATGCCCCTGAGCGGAGTGCAATCGCCAAATCGTTCGCTTCGGCGGTCGTATAGTTCCCGCTGATTTGACCCGATCCGCCGCCGATACGTTCATTAATAACGGGAGCCGAGTACACTTTGCCATCCAGTACGATAGCGAGGCGTTTGCCGACACTTTTACCCGTAAAATCACCAAAAATCTGCGCCCCTTGGGCATTGAGTGAGAAATTGATAACCGGTCGATTGTTTTGATCGTATCCGACTTGCGCATCGGTCAACATTGTCCCATCCAAAATCGGGATTTCATTGACAAGATGTTTCATCTGCGGCTGAAGCGCATCTTCGAGGACTTTATCCCCATAGCTTGCCGCTTCTGCCTCAGTTATGTCATTAACACGCATAGAACGGTCTTCATCCACAGCCATCAGCTCGAGTTTTGCCGCACGGGAAATCAACTCGCGAGCACGCTGTTCTTCCTCCGGCGTTTTAATCCCCGGAAGCTCGACGAGAATTTTATCAACCCCCTGTTTCGCAACCGTCGGTTCCGCCAATCCAAACTGATCAAGACGGTTACGGATCGTCTCAATAGCCTGATCCACCGCTTGAAGTTTGAGTTTTTCCACCGCTTCAGGAGTAATAGATACGGTATATTTCCCCGCAGAAGCATGGACTACGCTCCCCTCAATCGTTTTGAGCTGTTCATCCATAACCGTTGCATCATCACCATCAAGAAGTTCAAATACAACTTTCTCTTCCCGAACGCTGATCCCTTCGATCAAAATATCATTACGCTCGGCAAAATGTTTGATTCCCGAAGCGATAGATTTGATCTGAGAATTGACCGCTTCTTCGGTTTTAACCCCTAAAAGCATGTGCAATCCACCCTGTAAATCAAGTCCGAGGGTAATCTTTTTCCCCTCACCGCTTTGCGTGAATGAGGGGAGAGAAAATACCAGACCGAATACGGTAGCGAGTATCAGTAAAACAACGCGGTAATTAAGCTTCATCCTCGTACTTTCTGGCAACCGCATCTTTGACTAGGCGCACTTCAGTTTCATTGTTCATTTTAATGACGAAATAAGTATCTTCAACTTTTTTAATTTCGACGATCAATCCGCCGGTGGTAATAATTTTATCCCCTCGTGTAAGAGCTTCAATCATCTCTTTATGTTTTTTAGCCTGCTGGTTTTGGGGACGAATGATCACGAAATACATAATAGCGATCAAAAAGACAAATGGGAGAATCTGGGTAACAATTTCCATGGGTATCCTTGGGTAATGTGAAATTGGGGCATTATACTGAAATGTGGCTAACAACGATATAATTACTCTATGAAATATCGAACTGCACCTATTATTGAACTCGTACTCGCCCCTTTGTTGATCGCCCTTTTTTTCTCAGCTTTTATTTATTGGGAACATTTCGGTCTCACCTCTAAAGCTTTGAACACTTTTTCAGGGCTTATTGCCCTTTATGCCCTTTTGCACGCACCCAAACGTACTATTCTCATCAGCGGGTTTTGGATCGGACTGCTGTGGTGCTATTGGATCGGATTTAGTTTTCAGTATTACGGTCTGGGATGGGCGACATGGCTTGTCGCATTAGGATTCGGAATCGTCTATGCCCTCTATTACGGGACGATGGCACTCACCGCACATCCCCTTATCCGTGCCATCATCCTATTAGGTCTCACCTATATTTGGCCGATGGATTTTAACTGGATGCAACCCGAACTGATCTTCGTTGAAAGCTATCTTGGATTTACCAAATGGCAGTTTGCCCTAATCCTCTTTTCGCTCGCCTCGACGGTATGGTTTGAGGGGTGGAAAAAACTCCTTCCCCTTATTCTTCTTCTCGGCGCGGTTCAAACCACCCATCCCGCCGCGCCGCTTCCTGAGATAAAAATCAAACTGGTCTCTACCGATATTTCGCAGGATTTCAAATGGCAGGGGGAGCGTTTAGAGCAAACCCTACAAGAAAATTTTGATGCTATTGATGAAGCGATCGCGCAAGGGTATGATCTGGTCGTCCTCCCCGAATCGGCATTCCCCCTCTATATGAATGAACATACCGCTATCGCCGAAGCACTCGCAAAACGTTCCCTGCACATTGCCATACTGACGGGAACGTTGCATAAAGAAAATAACCTCAACTATAACGTCTCTTATCTTTTCGATCGAGGGAACGTCACCGTTGCGAAAAAGACAATCCTCGTCCCCTTCGGCGAGTACATTCCCCTTCCAGAATTTTTGCGAGGATGGGTTAATCGTGAGATTTTCGGAGGAGGGGCTGATTTTGTCACCGCTAGAGCCCCGACCGATTTCAAAGTCAAAGGGGTGAGCTTTCGCAATGCGGTCTGCTACGAAGCAACCCGAGAAGAGCTTTATACGCCGGAGGTTCGCTATATGATCGCAGTCAGCAATAACGGATGGTTCAAACCCTCCATCGAGCCGACGGTACAAAAGCTGTTAATCCGTTTTTACGCACGGAAAAACAATACCGTTGTATTTCATGCGGCTAACGGCGGGGGAAGCGGGATAGTGTATTGAATCAAGCCCAAGGGCTTGATAGCTTAGTGACGAACTGAGATATTATTTGCTTTGATCACGTTGATGATCGATTGAATTTGCTTCATTTTTGCCTCTTCATCGTCCATATTGTGGATCGCTTCAAGGTTAAAGGTTGTTAGTTTCGTATCCAAATATCCCGTATCGAGTTTACCGTCGATAAAGTCCTGATCACGAACAATTTGACGGTGAAGGGCGATATTGGTCGGAACCCCCTCGATCAAAAACTCATCCAATGCACGTCGCGCTTTGCGAACGGCATCTTCCCATGTCAGTGCTGAAACAATCAATTTTCCAATCATCGAATCATAATTTGAGGGAATTTGATAGTTAGTATAGGCCATAGAGTCCAAACGAACTCCCGGACCTCCGGGTGCTAGGTAATTAGTGATCAATCCCGGTGAGGGGACAAAGTTCATTTTCGGATTCTCCGCATTAATACGAAATTCGATTGCATATCCTCGAAATTTAATCTCTTCTTGTAAAAATTTGAGTGGATCACCTTCGGCAATTTCAATCATCCGTTGAATCAAATCGATCCCCGATATCGCTTCAGTAACCGGATGTTCTACCTGTACGCGGGTATTCATCTCAATAAAGTAGAAATTATCCTCCGCATCCACAAGATATTCGATGGTTCCAACACTCTCATAGCCCAATTTAAACATTGCTTTGGTCGATATGCGGTAAAGCTCACGGCGTACCGCTTCGTTTAATAGCGGTGAAGGGGCAATCTCAATCACTTTTTGGTGGCGGCGTTGAATAGAGCAGTCACGGTCTCCGAGATGAACAACGTTACCGTATTTATCGGCAATGATTTGGATCTCAATATGGCGAGGGTTTTTAAGATATTTTTCGATGAATACTTCACCTCGGCTAAAGAAACGCAATGCCTCTTTGGTTGCCGATTCGTACATCTCTTTAAAATCAGATGCCTTCTCAACGATACGCATCCCGCGTCCGCCCCCGCCGAATGCCGCTTTGATAATAATCGGGAATCCGATATCGGCTGCAATTTTTTCGGCATCATTAATATTATCAATCGGCTCATCGGTTCCGGGAAGCATCGGAACACCTACCGCTCGCATCGCCACTTTAGACGCCATTTTATCGCCGAACAGGGCAACATGTTCCGGTTTCGGTCCAATAAAAATAAGACCGTTATCAATACACGCCTGTGCAAATTCTGCACTCTCCGATAAAAACCCGTATCCCGGATGGATCGCGTCACAATCGGCTTTTTTTGCTAAAGAGATAATACGCTCATAATCCAAATAAGCCGCAATCGGATCGCCCATAATCGGATAGCACTCATCTGCTTTACGAACCCATACGCCGTTCATATCCACTTCAGAAAAAACAACGACACTTTTAATTTCAAGCTCTTTACAAGCACGAATAATACGTAAAGCGATTTCACCGCGATTGGCAATCAAGATTTTTTTGATCTTAGTCGTTTTCATATTTTTCCTCATTAACAAAGTTTTATGAATCGGATTTTAGAGAAATCGATATCAAAATGGGATCAAAAAAACACTCTCTCCTTTTATTGTTTGGCTGAATTTCACCTAAACCACACTACAATTCGTCCATGCAACTTTTTTATACGTATCGGCATTATATTGTTACCTTTTTTCTCTTTCTCCTGATCACGGGAATCTCTTTGGTATTTCGCAAAGAGCTTGAAATGACCAATATCATTTTAATCCATCTTTTGCCGGTTGTCGTTATCGCTTTGCGCGGAGAATGGATTGCCACGTTCATCACAACAACCGCCTCTATTGCTCTTTTAGCCCTCTACGCTCCACCGACACTTAGTTTTATCGTCCATGAGATGATCTACATTTGGAGCTTCATTATCTTTTATGTCGTAGGCTATACCATTACCTTCCAAGCGCGTAAAATCCATGCCAACAGTGTCAAAGAGATCCTCTACAACACCCTCTCACATGATTTAAAAACACCTCTCTCTTCGATCATGGGAAATGCTACCTTCGTAGTTGAAACCCACCCCCTTGATCCTGCATTACGCTATCAAGCCCTTGCTCAGATTATCGAATCAAGCCGCCAGATGAACCGTCTTATTAACACTCTTCTCGACAGTGCCCGCCTCAAAAATCCCCAAACACCGCTTAAAAATGGGTGGTGTGATATGGAAGATCTACTCACCGTCGCTTTGCGCGAATTTCGCAGAGATGTCTTGCATGAGCGAATTGAGTATCATGTCAGCTCCGAGCTTCCTCTCTTTTACGGCGACGGCGGACTTTTGATGCGCCTTTTTGTCAATCTGATTGACAATGCGCTGAAATACTCGGATGAAGAACAACCGATTAACGTTTCTATCACGACAACCCCTAACGCATTTCATATCTCCTTTTCCAACAAATGTCCCCCACTTGAACCTGCAGAGCTGGCAAATCTCTTTGAAAAGTTTTACCGTGCCGGAAACACGGCAGATATATCGGGCAGCGGCATCGGATTGTCAATCTGCCGTGATATTACACGGGCTCATCACGGTACTATCCGAGCGTACAACGATGAATACGGAATCCGTATCGAAGTGACACTCCCTATTTTAAAACGCCCCGCATCTTTAAAAATGGATAACCTATGAAACCCCATCAATTGATTTTAATTGTCGAAGATGATGAGGCAATCAGCCGACTGCTGCAACTCTCTTTTAAACAGCTCGGTCACAAAACGCTACTCGCCAAAGATCGCCAAAGCGCGTTGCGAGAGATCCAAACACGTAATCCCGATATTATATTGCTCGATCTTGGGCTACCGGACGGGGACGGCAAAGAGCTCATAAAAACAGTCCGTTCCCTGCTATCCATCCCTATTATTGTCGTTTCAGCCCGTAGTGATGAACAAGAAATCATTGCCGCACTCGATGCAGGCGCCGATGATTATGTGACCAAACCGTTTTCAACCAATGAGCTCCTCGCGCGGGTTCGCTCGACACAAAGACGATTTATGATGCATCAGACTTCCGATTCGCTCATCACATGCAATGATATTACGATCGATGTCGAAAACTTTTCCGCCCTAAAAGGGGATCAACCGCTTAAATTAACGCCAACCGAATTTAATTTGCTCAAATATTTTATCCTCCACCGTAATCAGGTTTTAACCCATAATAAAATTCTAAAAGAAGTATGGGGGGCCGCTTATGAGTATGAAATGCAGTACCTTCGAACTTACGTCAATGCTTTGAGAAAAAAAATAGAGACCAATACAACATCGCCACTTTACATCCAGACCGAGCTTGGAATCGGATACCGCTTTATCTGCACTACTACAAATTAGATAGTACATTAAACATAGTAAAATACTATGGATTATTGGCTTTTTAAAATTTTGCTATTATACTTACCAAAAACACAGGGATACACAATGAAAATAGCGGCAAATATCACTGAACTCATCGGCAATACTCCTCTCGTACGGCTCAATGCCCCCTCATCTGCAAGCGGAGCTACGATTCTAGGAAAATGTGAATTCATGAATCCGACCAGTTCGGTCAAAGACCGCATCGGCTATAACATGATTCATACGGCTATGGAAGAGGGAAAAATCAATGCAGATACCCTAATTATTGAACCTACTAGCGGTAATACCGGCATTGCGCTTGCTTCTATTTGTGCCGCATTGGGATTAAAACTCACCCTTACCATGCCCGAATCGATGTCAATCGAGCGACGAAATCTACTTAAAGCACTCGGAGCCAATTTGGTTCTTACTCCTGCCGCGTCTGGAATGAAAGGGGCGATTGATGAAGCCAATGCCCTCGTTGCCTCTAATCCTAATGCGATTGTTTTACAGCAATTTGCCAATCCTGCCAATCCCGCTATTCACCGCATCACCACCGCACAAGAGATTCTTCGAGATACGGACGGTCAAGTTGATATCTTTATTGCCGCTGTGGGAACAGGCGGAACCATCACAGGAACAGGTGAAGCGCTCCGAGCTGCTTTGCCGAATATCCAGATCATCGCCGTAGAACCGAAAGACTCTCCTGTCCTCTCCGGAGGTAAACCGGGACCTCATAAAATTCAAGGAATTGGAGCAGGATTTGTCCCTGATGTCCTTAACACGACTCTTTACAGTGAAGTGATTACCGTAAGCAATGAAGAAGCGATAGCCGCATCCAAAGCTCTGGCAAAATCTGAGGGATTGCTTGTCGGCATCTCAGCAGGAGCCAATGTTCATGCCGCATCATTGATTGCAGCACGTCCTGAAAACAAAGGAAAAACCATTGTCACGATCCTTTGCGATACCGCAGAACGTTACCTCAGTACCCCACTTTTTGAAGCCTAAATGCTCCTAGAGACGCTTCGATGCGAGAACGGTTCCCCCTTACATCTCTCCTACCATCAGGAGCGTCTCGAAGCTACCCTCCATACCCTTAACATTCAAAAAACGTATGACTTACATGCACTCATTTTTCCCCCTAAACTCGGAATCTATCGATGCCGTTTTCTTTATAATGCAGAGGGATATTCCATCGAATTTCACCCTTATATTCCGAAAAAAATCACTTCCCTCAAATTGCTCATCAGCGATGAGATTGAGTACGATATCAAATATTCCGATCGAGAAGCACTTGAGCGCTTATTTGAACAACGTGAAATGTGTGATGACGTTCTCATCGTCAAAAATGGCTTTCTTACCGATACCACTATCGCCAATATTGCATTGGAGATAGAGGGGAAATGGTTCACCCCTCAAACCCCTTTACTTACAGGAACCACACGTGCACGTTTGCTCGAGGAAGGGTTCCTCACCCCTGCACCTCTTAGTGTGTCCGATATCGCGAAAGCGACCAAAGTGGGGATCATGAATGTGATGGTAGGGTTCATTGAAGTCGAAAATGGTATAATTTCCTAAAAACAGGTTTGTCGTTATGTTATTTGATATTATTAAAAGCTCTTCATTCGCACGTTTGATGGAAAATCATGTTCGAGATATGCTCATTTATCTTTTTGAAAACGACCAAAACTTCGGTATTTTATGTAAAATTGATCATGTCACCTTTGATCCGCCTCTCCCGCAACACTTAAGTGAAGAGTTTCGAGCCATGACCCTCTTTTTTCTAGCCGGATATACCTTTGAAAGTGCCCGAATCGATAATGATATTTTAATTTTTGAAGCAGGATTCGGTCATGAAAATATCGGCAGTTTCGTCTCCGTACCGTTACTCTCAATCGTCCAAGTAATTATCGATGATACTCCCGCATTTGTTAACTTAGCACTCCCGCAAGAGCAACATCCTATTATCAATATTGAAAAGCATGAAGGGGTTCAGAACTCGATGAGCGCACTGCTCGCAAATCCCGAAAATCAGAAGTTTTTGAAGAAAAAATAAAGGGTGAAGTTTATAACTTCAACCCTAATAAATAGGTGACGACATTGTCGATAAACGCATCATGTTTACGCTCTTTGCTGTAAGCGATGTAAAACTTACGCTTAATTTTATAGTTTTTAATCCGAGCTTCGAACAATTTCCCCTCTTCCACCTCATCACTAATAACATGGCGAGAGATGACCGACACAACAGGACGTTCAGCATCTTTAGGTGAACGCATCAACGTCTCTTTAATTGCCGTAGAGCTGGCAACGACACCGATAACGCTAAAACTTGAACACTCAACACCGATCTCTTCGAATACTTCGGCGGTCAGTTTACGGGTATGGGAGTTTTCGTCACGGCAGATCCAGTCGAATTTGTATAAATCTTCTTTACGAAGCTGTTTCGGGATCGGCTGATTCGAGAAAACAACCAACTCATCCTCTTCCCATTCACGGTAAATCAGCCCCTCTTTAAATACCGGAGATTCGATAAGGGCGATATCGATTTTTTTATCCAATAACTGATCCACAATATCTTCTGAAAAGGCAACCCGAATGTGCACTTCATTGTTAATCTTCTCTTTTAGCTGCCCCAAATACGATGGCAATACATAGTTACCGATGGCGTACGATGCACCGACAATAAAGGTGAATTCTTTATTGATAATTTTAAGAAGCTCTTTTTCACTTGATTGAATCGCTTTTTCTAACTTAGTCGCGATACGGAAAAGGTCTTCCCCCTCTTTGGTAAGTTTAATCCCGTTTTTTTTACGTTCAACGACACGGGTATCCAAATAATCTTCGATGAATTTGATCTGCTGTGTCACCGCCGGCTGAGAAATCCCAAGTTTCGCCGATGCTTTGGAAAAACTTTTTTCTCGAACCACCGTCAGAAACGTCATAAGTTTGGCAAAATCTTTTAACATAATAATTCCTATAAGCTGAATGAATAGCAGTATTATAACTCAATATTATAACCAATGCAAGAGATTGAATGCAAAAAAAATCCCGATAGTGTCATGGAATTTAAATAACAGAAAACTTGGGCTATAATAAATCAACTATATATTACGAGCAAGGCAAGAACGGTATGGATGGAATTCTCTCAAACCTTAATGAGGCACAGCGCAGTGCGGTAGAGCGGATTGACGGTCCTTTGCTCATTTTGGCGGGTGCAGGAAGCGGAAAAACAAAAACCATTACGACACGTCTTGCCTATCTTCTCGATCAGGTAGGAATTCCAGCGGGTAATACCCTCACCCTCACCTTCACCAATAAAGCGGCAAAAGAGATGCGTGAGCGGGCGATGGGGCTAATCTCCCAAAACTCCTATCCTCCGTTACTCTGTACCTTTCATAAATTCGGTCTTCTCTTTTTAAAATTCCATATTCACTTGCTCCATCGTGCCAATAATTTCGTCGTGATCGATACCGATGACAAAAAGAAAATCATCAAAAAAATCAATGCCGATCTCCCTACCGCGTTAATCGCCAGTGAAATTTCCCGCTATAAAAATTCCCTTATTGATCCTAGCGAAGCCTATGCTCAAGCAGAGCTAACCAACTACAAACACATTGCTAAAATCTATGAAGAGTATGAAGCCTATCTGCTCAAAAATAACCTTGTTGATTTCGACGATTTACTCTGCCTAACCTATAAATTACTTGATGAAAATCCTGAGCTTTGTACTCAAACCTCGGAAAAATACCGCTACATTATGATCGATGAGTACCAAGATACCAATGAACTTCAACTCAGACTTCTTCAAAAACTCTGCTCTACCCACAATAACCTCTGCGTTGTCGGAGATGATGACCAAAGTATCTACGGCTGGCGTGGAGCCCATGTGCGCAATATCCTCGAATTTGATCAAGATTTTGCCGATGCAATGGTGGTCAAATTAGAGCACAACTACCGCTCTACTCAGCCAATCCTCACCGTTGCTAACGCCCTTATCGAACACAACCGCTCCCGCTTGGGCAAAACCCTTATCGCCACAAAAGAGGGAGGAGATGATGTTCAGACCATAACCTCAAACGACGAGAGTGAAGAGTCCCAAAAAATTGCTAAAACAATCAAAGGACTCATCAATCAAGGGGTGCGGCCGAATGAGATCGCCGTTTTGTACCGGATTAACGCCCTCAGCCGATCCCTCGAAGAAGGTCTAAACCGTGCAGGGGTCGCTTATAAACTTGTCGGCGGTTTGCGCTTCTATGATCGTGCCGAAATCAAAGACCTTATCAGCTATCTGCGGGTCATCACCAATGTCCATGACAATTTCTCCCTCAAACGGATTATCAATAAACCCAAACGAGGTCTTGGGAAAGCAACCATTGATAAAATCGAGCTCTCTTCTATCGAAGTGTCTAAATCAATGTTTGAATTTATCTCCACCCTCAGTGACAGTGAGCTTGAAACTTTAGTACGTAAAAAGAGTGCCGGTGAACTGCGTGATTTCGTTGCGGAGATTCTCGAACTTCGTCGTGTCTCTGAAGAGGCAATTTACCGTTTTATCGATCTGCTCGAAGAGCGTTTCAAAATCAAAGAGACCCTTAAAGGGCTTCCGGATGAAGCGGAGAAAATCGCCAATATCGACGAGTTTTATGGACTGTTTCGCGATTACGTTAAACAAAATCCGGAAAGCTCGCTCGCTGAGTTTCTCAACGATATTACACTGCAAAGTGAACAAGATCAGGTAGAGGGTGAGAGCATCTACATTATGAGTATCCACGCTTCCAAAGGGTTGGAGTTCGAACACCTCTTCGTCATCGGTTTAGAAGAGGGATTTTTACCTCTTATCGGTGATGGCAGCGATCTTGAAGAGGAGAGACGTCTAGGCTACGTTGCAATCACACGTGCCAAAAGCAACCTTACCCTCTCAAACGTCAATAGCCGCTTTTACAAGGGGAGACGTACCGATCTGCAAAAAAGCCGCTTTATCAATGAAGCGGGCTTATGCGAAGGGTCATTGATTTTAGAAAAAAACACCTCCTATAAAAAAGGGGATTTGGTCCGCCACAAAATATTCGGTGCGGGTCGGGTTGAAGGGGTTAGCAAAGCGGGACGCGAATTTAAACTGAGCATTAACTTCGGTGGAAATAAACGGGATATTCTCGCCTCTTTCGTCGAAAAGCTTTAACCTCTATGAACCGCCTTTTCGTAGCCTATAAACCCTCCGGCATTAGTTCTAACCAGCTCTTAGGCCAGCTCAAGCGCCGCTATAAAATAAAAAAAGCGGGCTATTCCGGAACCCTTGATCCGTTTGCCAAAGGGGTTTTGATCATTGCGTTTGGAAATCACGGACGATTATTTCGTTTTCTCAACAAAACACCTAAGCGATACCGTGCAACACTCTGGCTTGGTGCTTATTCTCCGACACTGGATATTGAGAAGATCGAAACGATAGAGGAAACACAACCTGTCGCACAAGCGCAGCTTCAATCCATCCTCCACTCACTGCAAGGGGAGCTTACCTATCTCCCTCCCAAATACAGTGCGAAACGGATAGAGGGGCGCAGAGCGTATGAATTTGCCCGCGAGGGAAAAGAGGTCGATTTGCGAGAGATTACCTCTAGTATTTATGATCTCACCCTTGTCCACTATTGTCACCCTTTTGTGACATTTGAAGCAACCGTATCCGAGGGTACCTATATCCGCTCACTAGGGGAGATGATTGCGGCTCAGCTGGGTGTAAGTGGCGCACTTAGCGCGCTTGAAAGACTTAATGAGGGGCAGTTTGTGTATGAAAACGAAAGAGAACTTGACATTAAAAACTCTCTCTCCCTCCCTAAAAACCGCTATAATGGCACAATACAAACGATCCTCTTAGGACAACCTCTGGTGCGTGAAGATTTCGATATTAGCGAAGAGGGAACCTACTGGATCGACAACGGAGATACGATCTCGATTCTGGAGATTACCCCTGAGGGTGTCCGTTATATTCTCAATAAGGTTGAAGCATGCTGATTCTCTCCAGAAGAGCCGAAGAATCAATCATTATCGCCGATACGATCACCGTCAAAGTGGTCTCCATCGAAAAAGGGGTGGTCAAACTCGGGATTGATGCACCCCATAATATTCGGGTGCTGAGAAGTGAGTTGGTTCGTGCGGTAGAGAACTCCAACAAAGAAGCTTCTTCGGGACATGATGTATCACTTCTGCAACAGCTCGCTCAAAAATTAAAACTATGATTCGTCATCGTGCCTACGCTAAAGTTAATATTTTTCTAAAAATCACCGGGATACGGGGGGAATATCATACCCTAAGCTCCCGATTTATGCGCGTTAGCAACCTTTTTGATACCCTTTGGTTTGAGTCTAAATCGACCCCAGAATTTGAAATACGGGGAAATTTCGACTGCGAAGTCCACTCCAATACGATCTATAAAGCCTATAAACATCTCCTCGCCGCTACCCACTCCGATAACCTCTCACAATGGATGGAAAATCATGCGATTTGCGTCGACAAACAGATCCCCTCTTTTGCAGGTCTCGGGGGCGGAAGTTCCGATGCGGCAACCTTTTTGCGAATGTGCAATGAAGAACTGGAATTGGGACTAAATATCGACGAACTCGCAAAGATCGGCTCGAATGTCGGTGCCGATGTCCCCTTCTTTATCTACGGTTATACGTCTGCCAACGTGCGCGGCATCGGCGAGATTGTCGAACCCTTTAATGAGCCCTCAATTGATTTTGAAGTAACTACCCCTGAACTTCAAATCAGTACCCCTGCGGTCTATCGCTACTACCGTGAACACCGCTATGCTCCTATCACAGACGAAGAGGCTACTCGTCTCGAAGCCACCCCCTCACTAGAGATATTGGCTACCATTAACTCAAAAGAGGCAAACGATCTGTACAGTGCCGCGTTAGGATGTTATCCAGAGCTGCAAGAAAAAGAGGGGTGGTTTTTCTCAGGGAGCGGAAGCAGTTTTTTTAGGATCAAGGAATAATAACTATGGGCGACAATATAGCCACTAATAAAAAAGCTTTTTTTGACTACTACATCGAAGAGAAATTCGAAGCGGGACTTGTCCTCAAAGGGTCTGAAGTCAAAGCACTCCGCGCCGGACGGGTCAACCTCAAAGACGGCTTTATCAAAATCGTTCGGGGCGAAGCATTTGTATTCGGTGTCCACATCGGGGTACTCGATACCACCCATCACTATTACACCCACGAAGAGCGGGGAAGCCGTAAACTGCTTCTGCACAAAAAGCAAATAGACAAGATGTTTAAAGGGGTGGAGAAAGAGGGTTTTACCCTTGTACCGCTCAGCATCTATTTTAACGATAAAAACCTCGCCAAAATGCAAGTGGCTATTGTGAAAGGGAAAAAGCTCTACGATAAACGGGATGATTTGAAAGAGAAAAGTCTCAAACGGGATATGGAACGTGCATTAAAAGGGGAATAAGCTTAGGCTTGTTCGGATAAAAAAGATTGATGGGGAAGGTAACGAGTTTGCCGCAAGAGAGTGCGGCAAGGGGGATTATTTGCGACGAATTTCTTTAATACGCGCAGCTTTACCTGCAAGATCACGAAGGTAGAACAATTTCGCACGACGTACACGACCACGGCGAAGAACTTCGATTTTCTCGAGGCTGTCGCTGTAGATTGGGAATACACGCTCGATACCAATGCCGTTTGCACCGATTTTACGTACAGTAATAGTACGACCAGTACCTTCTCCACGGATAGAGATACAGATACCTTCATAATTTTGAACACGTGATTTTTCGCCCTCTGTAATGGTTACAGCAAGACGAAGTGTATCACCCGCACGGAACTCAGGAACGTTTTTGTTAGCGATTTGTGCTTGTTCGAAACTTGCAATATACTTATTTTTCATAAGATGTCCTTGTTTTATGCTTTTGAAGCTGCTCCGGTCTGAAGTATTTTGTTTTGCATTCAGACAGAGACGATTTTAGTGCACGAATTTTACTGTGATTTCCCTTTAAGTATTCTGATGGAACACTCATATTCTCATAAACAGGGGGTTTTCCAAACGAAGGTGCCTCTAAGAGTGGTGATTCGAAACTCTCATATTCCAATGATTCACTGTTTCCCAAAACACCTTCGATGTTTCGGACGATAGCATCGGTCATCACGAGAGAAGGAAGTTCCCCTCCGGTGAGAACGTAATCACCGATACTGAACACTTCATCACCAAAGCGCTCAACCACCCTCTCATCAATCCCCTCATACCGTCCGCTCACAAAAACCACATGGGATTTTCTAGAAAGTCGTTTGGCGTCATTTTGGGTAAATTGTTTCCCTACCGGTGCCACAAAAATGATATGAGCCTCTTGCGATAGTGTCTGAAGCGCATCAAACAACGGCTGAGGCGTCATTAACATTCCCGCTCCACCGCCTGCGGCGGTATCGTCCACTTTGTGATGTTTTGACGTACTAAAATCTCTTGGGTTGAGATAATCAACCGAAAATTTACCCGACTCGATCCCCCGTTTGAGGATAGAGTCTTGAAAATATCCTTCGATCAGATTAGCAAAAATTGTTACATACGTAAAGCGCATTAGGATGCCTCTAACAGATCCAATCCGCCCTCTACGGTGATTACTTTAGCCTTTGCATCGGCGTTTAAAACAAAACGATCAATATAAGGGATTAAAAAGGTAGTAGGAAGCTCTTTGGAAACCAAAGCCGCATCGGTTGCCACGAGTAGATAATCCAATGGTCCGATACGTTCGATCTCTTGAACGCTGCCTAAAAGGATCTCCCCCTCCATAACACTTGAACCCAGTAAATCAAACCAGAAAAACTCCCCCTCACTCAAGTTACATCGCTCACGCGTCGCTTCGAAAGTGGTGAAAAGTTTCGCGTTGGTAAGGGCTTTGGCCGCTTCGGGAGAATCGATCCCTTTAAGATGAACCAGTTCACGATCAGGATTATAAGAGACGAGAGTGATCTCTTTGCCGTTTTCAAGGGTGAATGAGGCATTAGGAGCAAATTGTTCAGGGAAATCGGTGGAGAGGTTAAGTTTCATATCCCCTTTTAAGCCGACAACTCGGCCTAAAGTGGCGACATGGAGTAAATCCTGCGGAGGTGAATTACGAAAGCGGTTCGACATTGATTCGGTAACTTTTTCCGTCTTTGGCTTTACAACCGGAGATGACAGTTTTGATCGCACCGATCATTTTGCCCTCTTTTCCGATTAGCTTGCCCACATCCGCTTGATTAGCGTACAAAACGATTTCGGTCACTTCGTCGCCTTCATTCGATTCTACCCGAATCTCTTCGGGATAAGACGCTATTAACTTAGCAAAACCTGCGACGAAGTCCGCAACCATCATTATTTACCGGTAATTTTTTTAACGCGGTCTGACATTTGAGCACCAACGCTCAACCAGTAGTTCAAACGCTCTTCATCCACTTTGGTAGTGATAGGGTCTGTCATAGGGTTATAATACCCGATCAATTCAATCCAACCGCCGTCGCGACGTTTGCGACTATCGGTTACCGCGATACGGTAGAAAGGTTGTTTTTTGCGACCCATACGGGTTAAACGGATGACTGTTGCCATTGTGTGTCCTTTAAATGTTGTTTTGCACCAAGAAGTTTAGAAGAGTGTTTTACCCACAAAAGTAAAAGAAAAACCTCTAAGCTTCTTCAAATGCTAAGGAGTAAACTCATTATGAGTACACTACTTAACATTTTGCTTGGCAAAGTTAACGCGGTAAGCGCGCACCTTGCATCTGACCCATCATACTTTGAAGGTCTTTCATCCCTGATTTACCTGAGAACCGTTTTGCCATTTTAGAGGCATTTTTAAACTGCTTCAAAATACGGTTCACTTCGATAATATCAAGTCCGCACCCTTTTGCCAAACGAGCTTTTCGGCTGTTGTTCAACAGTTCGGGATCTTCGCGCTCTTTCACCGTCATCGATGAAACGAGGGCTTTAATCTGTTTGAGCTGGCTAGAGTTTTCCAAATCGAAATCTTTAAGGGCAGATGCCATTCCGCCCATACCGGGGATCATCCCCATAATGGATTTCATGCTCCCCATTTTTTTGAGGCTCTCCATCTGCTCTAGGAAGTCGTTAAAGTTAAACTCCCCTTTTTTGATCTTTTTAGTAAGGGCTTTCGCTCTTTTTTCATCAATAACCGATGCAGTCCGCTCTGCAAGACCTTCAATGTCACCCAATCCCATAAGACGGTTGACGATACGATCAGGGAGAAAGATTTCGAGATCTTCCATTTTCTCACCCGCACCGATAAAGCGAAGCGGTACTTGAATCTGAGAAGCGATACCTAAAGCAACGCCCCCTTTGGAATCCCCGTCGTATTTGGTAAGGATAACCCCATCGATCCCGATTTTTTCATTA
The DNA here is from genome assembly GCA_024637215.1 of Sulfuricurvum sp. Classification (GTDB taxonomy): domain Bacteria; phylum Campylobacterota; class Campylobacteria; order Campylobacterales; family Sulfurimonadaceae; genus Sulfuricurvum. Next base: position 24,826 of record JAGXFM010000075.1, on the reverse strand, counting down.
AAGGTACCTGCGGTACGAACCGCATCTTGACCCGATAGTGAGTCGGCAACGTAGAAGATTTCATGAGGATTGGCAACGGCTTTCACTTCCGCTAGCTCGCCCATCAACTCATCGTCAATCGCTAAACGTCCGGCGGTATCGATCAATACGACATCAACCAGTGCTTTTTTCGCGTGCTCAAGTGCCGCTTTGACCACTTCAACCGGATTTTTACTTGCATCATCCGCATAAAGTTCCACTTCGATAGAAGCACACACTTGACGAAGCTGTTCAACCGCCGCAAGACGCTGTAAGTCTGCCGCTACGACCAGTACACGCTTTTTCTGACGTGTTTTAAGCCAGTTTGCAAGCTTACCCGTTGTCGTTGTTTTACCCGAACCTTGCAGACCCGTCATCAAAATAACCGTCGGTGCTACCGGAGCGTAGACAAACCCTGATTTGCCTTTAACATCCAAAAGGGCATACAATGATTTGCGAAGCGCATCGAGGAATTGGTCTTTTCCGATACCGCTTTGCTTGGTTTGGAGTTCGACCGAATCGATAAGGTCTTTGACGACTTTATGATTTACATCGGCTTTAAGCAACGCTTTTTTAAGCTCGCCGAGTGCCTTGGTTAACGCCTTTTCATCGTCGTGAAAACGAATTTTGCGTATGGCTGATGTAAACGATTCGGTTAGTGTATCAAACACTTTGACTCCTAAATAATAGCTCTACAGGGTGTATAAAATTTCCGAATTATACTTAATTTTTTCTTCAATTACAATTAGAGCATTAACTTCCGAAGTGCCCAAATACTTTCGGCTCAGGGGCTTCAAATGTTCGTCCCAATAACGTCACTTTTTTCGCGTGAAGCATGACACGCTTCGACTGACGTCCGCCGTAACTCTCATCCCCGATAATCGGATGTTGAGCGTATTTCATATGCGCACGGATTTGGTGTGTACGTCCGTGATGAATAACGAGCTGAATTTTCGTCTTTTTCCCCGATACTTCCAATGGGGTCACTTCGGTAATGGCGGGTTTACCGTTTTTAGCAACCTTGGTATAGGCTTTGTTCCCTTTTTTCTCCGTAATAAGCGGTTGATCAATGATGAACGGTTCGCTTACCAATCCCTCTACCCATGCCACGTACTCTTTGTAAACATTGTCTTTTTTAAACTCTTGAATCGCTTTGGCTCGAAACTCTTCGTTTTTAACAAGCATCAAAACACCGCTTGTCTCACGATCCAGACGATGCAAAAGCTGTGAGCCTTTGAACTGTCGCTCAATCTCATCGGAGTTGACAAATGCCGGTTTATCGATAACAATCAAATCCTCATTTTCAAAAATCGGACGTGCTTTTTCCACTTTTTGGACGATGAACACTGTTTTAGCACTGATTTCACCCCGTGCGATCATCACCTTATTATTCCCCACATAAACCAAACCGCGATCAATCAGTGATTTGGCCTCAGAGTTGGATATTCCCTCTTGCTCCGCTAGGAGCTTATACGCTTTTGGTTTTTCCATTTTATTTCTCCGTTAAATAATCTAATACTTTTTGCAGATCAACGCTTCCGTTGATCTGTGAAGGGGGCAATGTTTCCGCATTTTTCAATGCTTCCGCAATCTCCTCCAATGATGTAAACTGTACATGCGAGACATATTTGAATAGCTCACGCTGTAAAAACATCTCCTCACCGCTAATAATCTTACACCCGAATGTCGCAGGCTCAAGAGGGTTATGCCCCCCGATGGGTACGAATGCACCCCCTAAAACTGCCACATCGCTGATGGCGTAGAGGTTGTTTAACTCCCCCATCGCATCGATAAGGACAATATCACTCTCTAGTGATTGAGACTCACTCCAACGTGACAAACTCATCATCGGAGCCGTTTTAGAAATCAGTTCCCCAACTTTAGCGAACCGTTCGGGGTGACGCGGAACGACCAAAAGTTTCGCAGAGGGGTTATGCACACGGTAAGCGATAAATCCTCGCACAATCGCTTCCTCTTCCCCCTCATGGGTGCTTGCGGCGACGATGATTGTCCCTTGCGGCTTCAGATAGTGCTTTGTCACCTCGATCTTTTGGGAAAGTTTAATATTCCCGACTACTTCAACATTGCGCGCACCTAAAGCGATAAAGCGTACCATATCTTCCGTACTTTGACAAAAAATACGGTCACATTGAGCGAATAATATCCGGTAAAACCACCGCATACGGTAGTATTTCGGAAAACTTCGATCGCTAATACGGGCATTAAGGGCAATAACCCGCGCTCCGCGAACACGTGCCAAACGAAATAATAAGTACCAAAACTCTGCTTCGAGTACCACTACCGTTTTAGGACGTTCAATCCAAAACCATAGCCACATCTCATAGGGAAGATATCTCACCTGCGCCGCATATTTGGATGCCGCTTCATATCCCGTATGGGTAATCACGCTAATAGCAACCCTTTTATTCTCTAACTTTTCAATGATCGGTGCGATCGCTTTCGCTTCTCCCAACGAGCAGACATGAAACCAAATATCATGAGGTTGAAAAGGGGGATTCTTTATACCAAAAAATCGTGCAGGAATCGAATCACGATATTTTTTCTTAAATGCAAAAAAGAGCAGAAGGGGAAGGGCTACGACGTAAAAAATCGTCGCAACCAAAGTATAAAAAAGGTCGAATACTACGTTACGCACCGATAGCGTCAGAAACCGGCTCAAGGAATAGAATACGTCCGCAATGTGGACACATTGTAATCTCTTCCCCTTTGATAACGTCCGAATAGACTTTATCACTGATGGCCATATAACACCCCATGCACGCTTGATTACGTACAGGAACGGCAGTGGTATTTTTAGCCCAACGACGGATTTTTTGATAAAACGAAAGCCCTTTTTGATTCATCGCACCGACTAAAGTCTCTTTACGGGTAAATACCTCTTTACGTGCATCGTCAATACGTGCCAATTTGACATCAACATCCGCTTTTACGGTAGAGAGAGTCCCTTCGATTTCAGAGGCTTTCGTTTCTAGCTCATCGATTTTAGCTTGCTTGTGATCAATCAATTTTTCCAAACGTGCAATCTCTTCATTCGCAAAGTTCACTTGCTCTTTTGCAATCTCTTCTTCAAGTTGAAGCGACTTCATTTCACGTTCAGTTTTAACCTCACCGCTTTTACGAGCATTTTCTTCGAGTTTTGCAGAGAGTTCGGCAAGATGAAGCTCATTTTTCTGTTTTTTAATTTGCTCATCTTTGATCTCTTGTTTAAGAGCGTTGATCTCATTAATGATGCTATTTTTACTTGCTAGAAGAGCGTCATACTGAAGATTCGCTTCTTCGATTTGTGGTTCAAATGCATCGATCTCTTTGTCAACATGAGAGAGCTCGATTAATTGTTCAAGGTGTTTGTTCATACGTTTCCTTTTGGAGTTACACGATTACCTAATTTTAGCTCAAAGATAGGTGAAGGGGTTCTTAGATGGCGAAATTATAACACTCAATCCTAATTTTTCCAAATACCCCCCTAGAACCTCGCCAAAATAGCGTTCGCTTTCATAGTGCCCAATGTCAATCATCGATAATCCGAGCGCCTTGGCTTCCATCGCATCATGATATTTGATATCTCCGGTCAAAAAACACTCCGCTTCGATATTTCGCATCAACGATGCACCTGAACCCGTTACCAAAGCGCAGGTTCGGATGTAATTATGACATTTCACCCCCCGTGTATGCGGTAATCCCAATGCAACTTTAATCTTGGCGGCAAACGTTTCATACGCTTCATCAACCCCTAAATACGCGACAAATCCCTCTTTGGCAATAATGGGATATCCTAAAACCTCTGTCGCAACATAGTCGTTAAGATGGGTTTGGTCAAAGTTGGTGTGCATAGCGATATTCGTAATATTTTTACGAATCATAGGCGCTAGTATTTTTGCGGGATATTGGTTGAACTGAAGTTGTTTGAGTCCGCCGAAAATGATGGGATGGTGAGTAATTAAAAGGGCATTTTCGGGGATGGATTCGATCAACTCTTCATCTATGTCGATACTGAGTACGACATGGGTAATCTCTTGTGCAAAATCGCCCACCAAAAGACCGGAGTTATCCCATCCCTCTTGTATTACGAAAGGGGAGAGTTCATCAAGATAGGTATAAATCTCTCGTACTGTCATTTTTCATAGCTCCTTTTATGTCGCTTGAATCTTACATGAACCGCTTGTGAACCCGATAAGGGATCGGAAAATTTGAATTCAAACTCTCCTAAGGACTCAATCAAATCAAGAAGCTTTTTATACCCGTAACTGCGCGGATCGAATTCGGGAGATTTGTTAATCAGATTTTGCCCGATGGAGCCCAAATACGACCATCCCGCTTCGTTGGTCGTGTCTTCGACCGCGTTACGGACCAAGGCCAACAAAGCTTTATTATCCGGTTTGATTTTCGCTGTGGCAGCTTCTTTATGATTAGCATCGCGACGAAGGTTTTCGGTAAAAATGAATTTATCACACACCCCGATAAATGCTTTGGGCGTTTTTTGCTCCCCAAATCCATACACTTTTATCCCCGATTCACGAATACGGCTAGCAAGACGGGTAAAGTCGCTGTCACTGGAGACAATGCAAAAGCCGTCGAAGTTTTTCGTATAGAGCAGATCCATCGCATCGATAATCATCGCGCTGTCGGTCGCATTTTTCCCCGTCGTGTAGGCAAACTGCTGCATCGGATGAAGACCGTGTTCTAAAAGAACATTTTTCCATCCCTTGAGTTTGGTATCGGTCCAATCACCGTAAATCCGCTTGACGCTGGCAATGCCGTGTGCGGCGATCTCATCCATGAGCCCTGCGATAATAGACGGTTGTGAATTGTCCGCGTCAATCAAGACGGCAAGACGGGCTTGATCATCAATCATTGATAACTCCCCAACGACAAGAGTGCTTCACGTGCCTCCGGAAAATCTCTTTGAAGATCTAACGCGCGCTTGTACATATTTCGCGCTTCTTCAATCTCTCCCATATCGACTAAAAGATTGGCATAGTTATAATAAGTCTGAGCGTAAGAGGCATCAATCTCTATCGCCTTTAAATAATGATCCTGGGCACGTTCATACGCATTTTCAGAGCGGTACAACGAAGCAATAGCATTATGAGCCAAATCATCATTTTCATCAAGTTCCAATGAGCGCTCATACAATTCGATCCCTTTAAGCCGATCACCCGATTTGGCGGTAACAAAGGCGAGCTTATTTAAAATCTCCGAATTTTCCGGTTCCAAGGTTAGCGCTTCTTCTAACATACTCTTGGCATTATCCAATTCTCCGAGCTCATACGCGACATCCGCTTTATCTACCAATGTCGAAGTAGATAGCTCTGTTGTTTCAGGAATATCGGGTTGGGCATTTTTTGGAGATGAATCTTCCAATGTTTGGACGTGACGATAGATCTGATATGCGAAAAAAAGTGTCGCCGCCAGCATTAAAATTTGAAATGTACCCATAGTGTTCCTTTTTTGTTACCTAAGTATAATATAATCCCGTTAACTTAAAACCAAAATCGGTAGAAACCATGCCTAATAATTACAAAGACCCAGCACTTTATATCAATCGAGAGCTTTCGTGGCTCCAGTTCAATACCCGCGTTTTGAAACAAGCACAAGACGAATCTCTCCCTTTATTCGAACGGCTCAAATTTTTGGCCATTTACGGAACCAATCTCGATGAATTTTACATGATCCGTATTGCAGGACTTAAAAAACTTTTCAGCGCAGGGGTCAACGTCTCAGGTGCGGATCGCTTTACACCACTGCATCAATTACGTGAAATTCGTACTTATTTACACAAAGAGCAACAAGAAGTTGAAGCGTGTTTACTCGGAATCATGGAAAAATTGGAAAAAGAGGGGATCTTTTTTAAATCGTATAAAGAAGTAACCTCTCAGCAACAGCATATCCTCGATAACTATTTTAAAGAACATATCTATCCGGTTATTGTCCCGATTGCCGTCGATGCGACCCATCCGTTTCCCCATTTGAATAATCTCAGTTTCGGACAAATCGTCAAACTTCGGGACAAAGACGATCCGAGTGTCGAACGTTACGGTATTATCCGTATACCGCGCGTACTGCCTCGTTTCGTCGATATCGACAATCGTATCTATATTCCGATCGGCAGTATCGTTTCCGAACATATCCAAGATCTTTTTCCCGGTTATGAACTGATCAAATTCTCGGCATTCCGCATTACCCGAAATGCCGATATCGCGATCGAAGAAGAGGAGGCGGATGATTTCATGGAGATCCTCGAAGAGGGATTAAAACTTCGTAAAAAAGGGGAAATCGTTCGCCTTGAACTGAGTAATCATGCGGATGATGATCTACTCAACTTTTTCAACCGCCATGCCAATGTTTTCAAAGACGATATTTACCGTTTCCAAACCTATCTCAATCTCGGAGCCCTTTGGCAAGTGGTCGGAAATAAAGATTTTGCCCATCTTACAAGCCCCAGTTTTAAACCGCGTAATCTTCCGCCACTCGATTCAGATGAGAGTCTCTATACTATTCTCGACAAACAAGATCTCGTCCTTTTTCACCCTTTTGAGAGTTTTGAGCCGGTTGTACGCCTCGTCCAAACGGCGGCAAAAGATCCCGACGTCGTCTCCATCCGTATGACACTTTATCGTTCAGGCTCTAAATCGGTTATCGTTCAATCTTTGATTGCGGCTGCCGAATCGGGTAAACAAGTTACCGTAATGGTAGAATTGCGCGCCCGTTTCGATGAGGAGAATAATCTTCAGTGGGCAAAAGCTCTTGAGAGCGCCGGAGCACACGTTATTTACGGTATCACCGGATTTAAAGTTCATGCGAAAGCGGCCCTTATTACCCGACGTGTAGACGGAAAACTCAAACAATATGCCCATTTGGGAACCGGAAACTATAACCCCTCTACCGCAACCATCTATACCGATATCAGCTACATGACGAGTAATGACGCGATCACGTACGACATGACTCGATTTTTCCACTTTTTGACTGGATTCAGCAAAAAAGGGAAACTCAATGAACTCTATATGGCACCGACGCAAATCAAACCGAAAATCCTCTCCCTTATCCATAACGAGACCCGTATGGGAAGTGAGGGGATTATTATCGCCAAAATGAATGCCCTCGTCGATGAAGATATTATTCGCGCCCTTTATAAAGCCTCTCAAGCGGGGGTTAAAATCGAGCTTATCATCCGCGGTGTCTGTTGTTTACGTCCGGGAGTGCCAGGTATGAGCGATAACATTCGTGTTATTTCCATCATCGGAAAATATCTTGAACATGCCCGAATTTTTTATTTTAAACATTCCTCTCCGCAAACCTATATCTCCAGTGCCGACTGGATGCCGCGAAATCTTCTCCGACGGATTGAACTTTTGACTCCGATAGCGGGTGAAGAGGCCTCTAATAAACTGCTCCAAATTTTGCAGTTACAAACCTCGGACAATGCCCTTGCCCATGAGTTACAAAATGACGGAACTTATCTTAAAGTAGCCCATGACGGGCACAATAGTATCGACAGCCATCAAATCGTTGAAACGCACACGAACAAAGTGTATAATTCAGTCAAAAAACAAGCTCCGAACTATGTACAACAGTTAACAACACGTTTATTTAAAGAAAGCTAATCAAGGATTTATATGGTTGGAAACTATCAACATTACACCCCTGAAATAAAAGATCGCGTTTGGATTGCCGATTCCGCCGATGTGATCGGACGGGTCAAAATGGGAGAAGATGTTAGTATCTGGTTTGGATGCGTCGTGCGCGGAGACGTTCACACTATCTCTATCGGTGATCGCAGCAATATCCAAGATTTAAGTATGGTTCACGTTACCCACCATAAACGTGACGATATGTCGGATGGATATCCAACAATCATCGGTAATGATGTCACGGTAGGACATCGTGTAATGTTACACGGCTGTACTATCGAAGATGCCTGTTTGATCGGAATGTCTGCAACGATACTTGATGGTGCAGTGATCGGAAAAGAGTCCATCGTCGGTGCCGGAGCACTGGTGACTAAGAATAAAATTTTTCCTCCCCGTTCGCTCATTATGGGAACCCCTGCTAAAGTGGTACGAGAGCTTACCGATGACGAAGTTGCCGAGCTTTACGCCTCCGCTGCACGTTATGTGAGTTTCAAAGAGAATTACCGTACCGCTAATGTTTGATCTTGTTGTTGCTGCCGATATTCTCGGAATTATAGCTTTTGCCCTGAGCGGTTTTTTGGTAGGGGTGCGCAACAATCTTGATTTACTCGGACTTATTATCTCTGCCTCACTCACTGCTTTGGGCGGAGGTGTCGTACGGGATGTTATTTTAGGGCGTACCCCCTTTGCGTTTAACGAATACTATCCTGCTATCACCGTTATCACAACGATCCTTCTTGCCTTTGCTTTTCGACTTTATCGCCGAGAGCAGCTGGAACGTCAATGGCTCTTTATCATTAGTGATACGATCGGTCTTGTCGCATTCAGTATTACAGGTGCCCTGCTCGCCATCGAAGTAGAATTTAATTTCTTCGGTGTCATGATTCTGAGCTTCCTCACTGCCGTTGGTGGAGGGGTATTACGTGATACGATGATCAATCAAGTCCCCTCTGTACTGATCAGTGATTTTTACGGCTCTATCGCCATTATCGTCTCTATTTTACTTCTTCTTTTAGTACAAATGGATATGCTCACTACATGGGGAGTTGCAAGCGTTGCTGGGTTTGCAGTCCTTTTACGCCTTCTTGCGTATTATAAACAATGGCATCTGCCTAAACTCAATATGGATTAATGATGCGTACTTTCAAACTTATTTTTTTAGCTCTCCTCCTCGGAGGAACAATCGATATCGGCCGTTATTTTATTTACCCGAATATCTCCGATTTAAAAGAAGAAAAACCTATCCCTACCGCTTTTATGGAATACCGCCAAGAGGAGTGGGCAGAACAAAACCGTAATAAAGAGATCCGACATAAATGGGTAAGTATGGAAAAGATTTCCCCCAATGTTATCAAAGCGGTTTTAATCGGGGAAGATGATAAATTTTGGAACCACGACGGCTTTGATGTCAAAGGGATGGAACAAGCAATTGAGCGGAGTCTTAAAAAAGGTTCTGTTGCCGGCGGGAGTACGATCTCTCAACAACTCTCTAAAAATCTTTACCTCTCCCCGAGTAAAAATCCCGTACGCAAAATCAAAGAGGCCATTATCACTTGGCGCATCGAAAGTACCCTCTCCAAGCGTCGTATCTTGGAAATCTACCTCAATGTTGCCGAATGGGGAGACGGAATATTTGGAATCGAAGCGGCGGCACGTCATTACTACGGGAAAAGTGCCAAAAGGCTCACCGCCCGTGAAGCCTCACGTTTGGCTGCCGTTCTCCCTAACCCGATCAAATACAATCCTACGGGTAGCCAAAAATACGTCAAAAATCGTGCCCGCATTATTTACAAGATCATGAAACGTAGAGGAATTGTTATCCCTGATTTTAAAGAGGTGATGGCACCCCCTAAAATAGAAGAGACGGTCATTGACGAGAGTAATGAGAGTATCACCGATCTTTTCAGTGAATCAGCTCCTGAAGAAACTCCTATTAGCGAAGCGGAAGTCTCTGAAATCAGTGGTGAAAATAGTGAGGGGAACTCTTCTTCGACATTTTAATTTTATGGTACACTATCCTACCTATTCAAAAGGATGCCCCAAATGAACAAACGTACGTTTCTCAAATTTTTTGCCCTCACTACCGGCTCACTAGCCTTAGCTTCGTCTGCCGATCATAGCGCCCCTAATACCCAAGAATTGCAAGAGATGGCCAATAAAATGTTTGGCGAAGTCATCTCCCACAATGACTATTATGTCAATCATCAAGGGGCAACTTTTTTTGAAAAAATGAAAAATTCTCAACACCCGCGTGCAACTGTTATCGGATGTTCAGACTCCCGTTTCCAAAGTGATGCGCTCGATAAAACAGCGGAAAATGATCTTTTCATTATCCGAAATATCGGTAACCAATTCAGTTCCAATATGGGAAGCGTTGAATACGGAATCCGCCATCTAAACACACCTCTACTCATCATCGTCGGGCACTCACGATGCGGTGCCATTAAAGCAGCTCTCAGCGATTATTCAGCCGAGGGACCGCATATCATCCAAGAGCTTGATTCTCTCTCGCTAGCGGTACGTAAAACATCCCTCAGCGGTACAGAAGATGCGAAATGGCTCTCTGCTGTTATCAGTAATGTTCATCAACAGGCATTTTACGCCCAAAAAGAGTTTAAAGGAGATGTAGAGAGCGGAAAACTCACTATCGTCGGAGTGGTTTATGATTTGGCGAACGATTTTAACAACGGTTACGGACGGTTAAAAATCGTCAACATCAACGGAGAGACTAACCCTGAGAAAATTATGCAATTTCCTCTAATGAAATCACTCTTTAAGCCGGTACACGTGTAACCAATGTCATTCCCGCGTAGGCGGGAATCTATCTTTTTTAGTCTTTTCCTACCAACCGTTTTTCAAGTGCTTCTTTGAGCTGACTTTTTAGTCTATAAATATCTTCAACTTTATCAATATTCATTTTGCTTTCTGCCCCTTTTTCATCTCCTGGAAATGCTATTGCTTTTTGTTTTCCATTAAAATACAAACGACAAAGCCACTTTGTTACTTTGCCTTGATACATGATAGTAAAATAATTTACAGTGTCTTTAAATGTGATATTAACCATATCTGTCGTATCACCAAGCAGGGCTTTTACAATGTAATACCCTTCTAATTCTTCATCAGTAGTGATAATTTGATTTTTATCTTCTTGAACTATCTCATCATCTAAAGGTAAATCAATTTGTAAATTTGTTTGTAGTGCATTAATTTTATCACTTGCCAAGTCATGTAAAACTTCCGCAAATGATTTCTTAATATATCCCCTAAATTCATCAATAATCGGTGCTGTCATCATCTTGTCCGTCAGTTTTCGTGCGAAAAATTTAACGAATTCATCCGATGGTGAATCTGTTTCAGCTTTAAAAATTGCTTGAATTTCTCGATGATATTTTTTTGCACTTGCCATACTTAAAATCAAATCAACATCAAGATTATTTTTGGCAAATTTTTCAAGTTCTTTAATGTCACGATCTCGTAAGTTATCAAGATTGATTACTAGAAATGGTGTTTTATCCATGCGATTAGTCTCTTCCATATCTGAAAAAAATCTATATTCTATTCCATTGGTCAAAATTGCAAATCTTGAATCTGTAACGTTGAAATATCGAATTAACTGATTATTATGGTTATCTAATTTTTCAGTATGGTTTTTAGCTTCTATCACAATTATCGGCTTCCCATCACGAAGAATTGCGTAGTCAACTTTTTCCCCCTTTTTAATCCCTATATCTGCTGTAAATTCTGGAACAATAACGGTTGGATCAAATACATCGTATCCCAATGCACTCAAAAAAGGCATAATAAATGAATGTTTAGTCGCTTCTTCTGTCAAAATTTTTTCTTTTAAATTTTTTATGCGTTCTGATAATTGTTTTAATTTGATATCAAGTTCCATGCGTTTCCTTCTAAGTGTAAAAACAAATATTTACTAAATTAGCTTGTTTTTAGAAAAATATTTACCATTCTAAATCATTATAGCAAAATATTATCTATTTTTTAATATTAAAAGATAATATTTTTCGAATTTTCTTTGTATATTTGTTCTAATAAAATTTTTGCATGAAACTGACTCAACAAGATATGGCACGTATTTTAGACATCACCACAGCAACCCTCAGAAACTGGCGAAAACACAAACCAAATCTTTATAAAATAGTCATGCAAGGCTTCGCGGTCGAGGATGTCAAAAAGACGCTTCAAGAAAGTATGGAAAAGTTAGAAAGTGCAGGGGAAGAGAAGAAGAAATAGCCGTTCGTGGTGAGTTTGTCAAACCATGAATTAGCCCTTCGACAAGCTCAGGGCGAACGGAAGCTGGATTCCCAATCTACCCTAAAGAGCACGTGAAGTTGGGAATGACGAATAAAAGTTTTTGGATGGCAAAAAAAAGGTCAAGGGGTAATTAATCCTTGATCCGTCTAAGAACTATCCACCCGATCAGTGATGTTGCGGCAATAAGAGATGCCGGAGCATACGGGTCACCGCTCAATTTCTCCAGCGATGTCATCAAAACGGGGGTTAGTCCCCCAACAATCCCTGCCGCACTTCCCAAAATAACCGCCGTAAACGATGCACGATAGCCATGATATTTTAAAGCCATGACCGTCGAGGCGAAAATAGGGGCTTGAAACGCACATAACGCGATCACTAAGAGCAACGTACCCCCTAGTGCAACCCAATACCCTCCAATACTCATCCCAACCATTAGAGGATAAATACCAACCGCTAAACCTAATGCCGCACCGCGCATGACACGAAATGAACCGATTCGATCGGCGAGCATTGCCATTAATGGGATAAAAATGACCCCAACGAGGATAGAGAGGGTATTGATCTGCCCTGCTTCAGCTTTGGAAAGATGGGCACTGCTCTCCAACCAGATCGGAAGATAGACAAACACGGTGTAATAAAAAATCCAAATCGACGATGCAACGGTTAAAAACTGCCAAAATTCAGAGCGATGGTGACGTAATATCGCCACAATAGGGACGGTTTTATCTTCGCTTGGCTGATACTCATCGGTTAGATTACGGCGCAGATACAATCCCGCTGCCGCAATAATGATACTAACCCAAAACGGAATTCTCCATCCCCACTCACCCATGGCATCTTCGCCCAAATACCACAGCAAAGCACCGCATAGTCCTGAACCTAGAGCCATCCCTATTTTTGCACCGACAGAGACAAAAGAGCCATAGAGATTTTGACGATTAGGGGAGGATTGCTCAACCAAATATACAATGGAACTGGCGTATTCCCCCCCGACGGAAAGCCCCTGAATCATCCGAAGAGCGACCAGAAGAATCGGAGCCATAATCCCGATTTGTGTATAGGTAGGCAAAAAACCGATCAAAAAGGTGGGGAGTGCCATAAGAGCAAGCGAACTCATCAAAGCGAAACGACGTCCTATCCGATCGCCGATGTGACCGAAGACCAATGCCCCGACGGGACGCATAATCATCCCTGCGGCAAAAGCTCCGAAAGAGCCTAACAATGAGAGAAAAGGATCGTGTGATGGGAAAAAAAGATTCCCCATCATCACCGCTAAAAAACCGATCAATGCAAAATCGTAATACTCAATGACGTTTCCGATAATCCCTGCAGCGATGATTTTCTTTTTCGAAGTCATAATTTTCCCTCTAATATCGCCTCAAAACTCTCAAAAAACTTGTTTTTTGTAGCTTTAGGGGGTTGTAGGGACATTTGTCCCTGCCACTAAAACGGATGAATTCGTTTTAGTGCGTAACATTTATAGTATCCACCCGCCGCCGAGTAATTTTTCTCCGTCATAAAAAACAGCTGCTTGTCCTGAAGCGACACCGAGTACCGGTTCATGCAACTCAACCACAGCATGATCACCGTCGATTTTCACGGAGCATCGTACCGCCGTGGTACGATAACGAAGCTTCACTTCACACTCAAATTCCGTGCGTGAATCGAACATATTGACCCGTTCCAACTCCACACGATTACACTCTAAATCTTCACGTGTCCCTACTACGATTTGATTGGTATCAGGTTTAATCGCAACGACGAAATGGGGGTCATGTGCACCGTGAACATTAAACCCTTTTCGCTTACCGATCGTGTAATGCATATACCCTTTGTGCTTGCCGACTATTTTACCGGAGAGATCAAGTACATCTCCCTCCTGATCAACAGGAACATATGGTTTCAAAACATCCATATAAGTCGTTTCAACAAAACAGATTTCACTCGATTCCCCCTGAGAAGCAAACGATTCTAACCCTTCGATACTTGCCGCATACGCTTTAATATCACTTTTGTGCCGTTCTCCGAGGGGGAACAATAATCGTGGCACCAGTGTAGGATCAATGTAAAAGAGAAAATAACTTTGATCTTTTGTATCATCATGCGCTTGCAGTAAATATTGTCCATCATGTCGAATATAGTGCCCTGTCGCAATGTAATCGGCACCGATACTGTCCGCATAAGCAACCATTGCCCCGAATTTTATATTTCGGTTGCACAATGCACAGGGATTCGGAGTTTTCCCCTCACGGTAGGTTTCAATAAACGGTGTAAACACTTTCTCATTAAACTGCTCTTGTAAGTCAAGAATATGAAGTTTTACCCCGGCAAAATCTGCCGCTTTCTGTGCACGTACTTGATGGATTTCATGGTAACCGGGTTTGGAATGGAGTTTCATATAAACCCCCTCTACCGCATACCCTTGCTCTTTTAGAAGCAGTGTTGAAACCGTTGAATCAACCCCACCGCTCATCCCAATGAGTACTTTTTTTCCCATTAAACACTGCTCTCTTCGCATTTATTTCGATCTGCCATATAGGAAGAGAGAACCTGATAATACTTCGTATCATTTAATCCCTCTTTTTCTAAAGTAGCCATCTGCGAAATTAATGATTTTTCAATCTCCGTCGCAACAAAAGTTAAATCATCCGTTAAAATAATCAAATTAAGGTCTGCTTCATCAATCATCCCCTCAGCAAGCATCTTGTCTCGAATAAACTGTATAAGCGGTGCATAAAACTCAGTCCCGATCACAAATAATCGTACACCCCATACTTTACGGGTTTGAATAAGTGTCAGTGCTTCAAACATCTCATCAAGTGTTCCAAAGCCCCCTGGAAAAATGACATACGCCATCGAGTATTTAACCAGCATCACTTTGCGGGAGAAAAAATAATCGAAGCTTCTCCCTTTGGTGATATAAGGGTTAGGCTGCTGTTCAGTAGACAATTCGATATTCAAACCGATTGATTCGACATCTTCATGCTCATAAGCGCCGCGATTAGCCGCTTCCATAACACCCGGACCGCCTCCGGTTATAACATTGTATCCGCGCGCACCCAGCATACTGGAGAGTTCCATTGCTTGCAGGTAATAAGGATGTTTTTCATCCACCCGAGCGCTTCCAAAAATAGTTACCGATGGACCCAAATCTCCAAGTTCGTCGAAGCCTTGAACAAAGTCGGCGATGATTTTAAAAACACTCCATACGTCTGCTGATTTAATATCTTTGACATAACGACTGCTCGGGTATTCTTTTTCTTTCTTTTTTCGATGCGGAGGCATGGTTACCCTTTGAGTTTATTCAAACGATCACGTTTGCTTCCGATCGAGGTAATCTGAACACCGAAATTTCCATCAACAATAACGACTTCACCCTGTGCGATAACATGATCGTCGACTAAGATGTCAAGCGGGTCGTTGGCAAGCTGATTTAATTCAATAACGGATCCGATATCCATACTAAGAACATCTTTAAGAAGCATTTTTTTCTTTCCGATTCGGACACGTACGGGGAGTTTTACCCCCATGATCAAACCGATATTTTTCATCTCTCCGTCTTCAAGTTTAATCGAAGGTTCAGGGGAAGGATCATCAAAAATATTACTGCTGACATTTGCTTTTTGGGGGGGAGTGATCTCTCCGCTCAATGCATCTTTGACAGATGAATCGATAGCCAACATCATTAAAGAGTTAATTGCCCCCAGTGAAAAACTAAAAACGAACATTTTGGCATAGGCATCAAGATTGACTTCACCGCTTTCGGGGATAAATTCAGCACGTTCAGGTTTGATGGTAAATTTAGGAAGTTCTTTTTGTGACGCCAAGGTAGTACTCATAGCCCCTACAATATTCGAAACAATCTCTTTGGCGGCATCCATATCTTCATCCGACATGGTGTCATGTGATTCACCCTCACCGCCGAGCATCATATCCCCTAGCGCCGTTGCCAGTTGCGGAGGCATCATCACAATCCCACGCCCTGCCGCCGTACCGCTAAAACTCACATGAATTTGAACAATCGGAGGTATGACATTCGAGATGATAGAGATGTCTTCTGCCTCTTTAAGGGTAATACTCGGTGCTTGTCCCGTTAATCCTTCTATGGTTGCAATCGCTTCGTTTGCAAATACTCCGGGAAAATCACTCATCTTCATCCTCCTCTTCTATTGGTCCGCGTATCATCTCTTTAACCCCGCTGATACGCGCTTTTCGTTTCGTTTCAAACTCTTTAAGCGCCCGTTTGACCGCATCTTTTTCAGTATCGATAAGAGAAGTAATCTGTATCGATTTATGAAATCGCCGCAATCCCATCTGCCCGACAAAGCGTGCTTTTCCGTCTACGCTGACATTGACGACATCATCAGCAGGAATATTAAGCCGAATTATATCGCCCTCACCTAAGTCTAAAAGCTCATGGAGACTTAATTCCGCTTCCCCAAGGTTCACTTCAACATTAACGTGCGCCCCTCCTAGAAGGACTTGAAGTTCTTGATTACGGCTTTTTTTCGAACTGGTTTCATTAAGCATCAGATCACGGCTAGCGAGTTTCGGCAATACCGGTTCCAATGCAATAACGGGATAACAAATGTTCATCATCCCCGAACTGTGCCCGATAATAATCTCCATAACGACCATAACGACGATCTCATTTTGAGCAACGATCTGAACAACGTTCGGGCTCGATTCTTTCGACTCTACCTGAGGATAGAGATCGGTAACCGGTCCCCATGCTTCACGAAGCGTCCCCATCATTACCCGTAAAATCGTCTCAAAAAGGGAGAGTTCGATATCGGAAAATTCGCGATTGGCTTCGAAAGGTTCCCCTTTTCCACCCAAAATACGATCCAACATCGGAAACGCGATAGAGGGGTTAATTTCTAATACCCCGTTTCCTTCCAATGGCTTCATCGAAAAAACGTTAAAGCTGGTCGGATTGGGGAGGGACATCAAAAACTCACCATAGGTCATCTGATCGACGGAGTGAAGCTGTATTTCAACAATGGAGCGCATGATTGCCGAAATCTGTGATGCAATAGAGCGGGCCATCTTATCATGGATACCGCGAAATGCACGAAGCTGCTCTTTAGAGACACGGTTAGGACGTTTGAAATCGTAAAGGGTAATTTGACGTTGGGGAAATAGTGGATCTTCGTTCGATTCTAAGACCCCATCACCCTCATCATCAACAACGTCTAAAAGGGCATCAATCTCTTCTTGTGATAATATATCAGCCATTACTGCCCTCCTACCGCTTCTTTAATTCGTCGAATAACCGATTTGTGAATTTGCGAAATTCTTGACTCGGTAATATTGACAATTTCACTGATCTCTTTAAGCGTCAACTCTTCAAAATAATAGAGTTGGATAATAATCTGTTCACGCTCTTCAAAGCCCATCAGAACTTCTTGAATACTCTCGATTAGATCTTCATGCTCCAACCGCTCCAACACGCCACCCTCTTCAGGTGTCCCTAACTGATCATCCAACGGCAGTACGGTATAAATATCGGAAGCGATACGCGCTTCGCGTACTTTTTCCTGCTCAATACCTAAAATCTCAGCGAGTTCACTGTCGCTGGGTTCATCATCATGATCCGCCATATAAACTTCGATAGCATGATCGATCTCTTTGATCAACCGCCGACTGGAGCGGCTTACCATATCGAGAGAACGGAGATAATCGAGCATTGCTCCATACACCCGTGTTTTGGCATAACCCCAAAAAGAATCATTTTGGCTCTCATCGTAGCGGCGTGCCAGTTTGACAAGTTCTTCAGTCCCTATGGCGCAGAGATCCATATAATCGATAGAGCTCGGTAGCCGTTCTTTAAGACGGAACGACATTGCTTTTACCGCCGGAAGAAATTGAATAGCAAGTTGATCTTCACGGTGTTTTAACTCTTGCGTATAAGCATTGGTACCGCTCATCCTTGCCCCCGTCCTTGATCATCAAGTAACTCTGATTTGTGCGTGTAAAAAGCGTCAATAAACTGTTCACGCTTATTAATTTCACGCACAAAGAAATCGAGATTATGTTCATGTGCTTTTTTAGGAAAAGATTGCGCTTTAATCCCCAACGATTGGAAAAAGAAGCCCACACATAAATGGGCAAAAAGATAAAAAAAGAGGCTAATGAGGAGAACATATCCCAAAAAGCTCTCCGCAGAATCCGATTGTAATATCCCAAAAACGATACCGATAAAAAACCCCTGTACCGTTAGAAAAGAGACAAAATTCGAACCCCGCATATCTTTCTATCCTTCTCGTAGCTGTCTATCCTAAAAAGCAGTATTTGCCCTACCCGTACAAACACAGTGGATCAAAAATGTTCCATTAGACGTTTAAACAGCCCACCTAACCCGCTATCTTTGGGATCTACTAGCACGTTTCGTTCCAATTTTTTGGCGATCCGCTTAACAATCTGCTCTAATTCATTTGTTGGCGTTGCGGTAGGAAAATCACGAGAAAATAGGGCTCTTTTTTTAACACTCATCGAAATTTTAGGATCACTTGAAATCTGTCCTAAATAACTTAACTGTAATGAGCCTCCGATATTAGCTGCTGCGACTTTATGAATCTTTTCAAATAAACTTTCCGCTTCTTTAGGAGAACGGACTTGATTCATGATAACATTGATTTCATTACGTAAACGTGCCGTTACCTTGATTGTAGCATAGGCATCGGTAATTGCCGCAGGATCGGGTACCGTCACTACAATGACATCATCACACGCACGTAAAAAAAGCTGGATATGCTCTCCGATCCCCGCACCCGTATCGATAATCATCACATCCAAATCATCCAAAACATTGGCTTGATCCATAAACCGCTCAAACAATCCGCCCGATGCGTATTTGAAAATCTCTTCCCCGCTCTCTCCGGGAATTAATACTAAATTCGGCTCAATCGGAACCAATATCTCCTCAACGGTTGCTTCCCCTTTGAGGACATGCAAAATATTTTTTTTGATTTTGACGTTAAACATAACATCAAGATTGGCAAGTCCGATATCCGCATCAAATATCCCGACTTTCAGCCCATACTTTGCCATTACATAGGCCATATTTGAGCTGATCGTACTTTTTCCAACTCCACCCTTGCCGCTTGTTATGGCGATAAATCGCGTTTTTTTCGCTACCGTACTTCGGTTTTGATTAACAAGGGCCTCAAGTTTGGACGCTTGATGGTTCATGCATCTTCACCTTTGCCGAAGCCGTTCATAAGGCATTCGACTAAAAAATCACTCGTCGCAACTACCAAATCTTCAGGAACTTCCTGCCCTACCGAAAAGTAGCTAATCGGAACTTTAGTATCATACACGAGTGAGAAGATATTTCCGAAACCTCTGGTCTCGTCAAGTTTCGTAAACATCATCGTATCGATCCCCAATGGGGCAAAATTCTCATAGGTTGCTTTGAGATCATCGTATTTAATCGAGCTTGGCATAACCAATACGACATCTACGCTGTAATCGGTATTATTATCACGCAGACATTCGTAAATTTTTTCGATTTTCCCTTTATCGTACGGGGAAGAGCCCATCGTATCGATTAGAATATAATCACTGTAGCGTAAAGCGTTAAGGGCACTTGAAAACTCTGGAGGATCCACTACCGTTTCGATCCCCAGTTTCATCATCCGTGCGTATTGCATCAGCTGCTCTACCGCTCCGATACGGTAGGTATCGAGTACCACTAGCCCCACTTTATATTTCTTCTCCAACAGATACGAAAAACGTGCCGCCAACTTCGCAATCGAAGTCGTTTTCCCGACACCGGTAGGGCCTACGAGCATAATCACTTTTTTACCACCCGGTTTCGGCGATGTTTCGAGGCGTACCGGAATCATTTTACGCATCAATACCTGAAAATAGCGCTTAACGGTTTCGGAACTCTCTCTCATTTTTGAGGGCATATGTTCCAGTGTGAGGTGCATAATCTCATCAAGATGTCCCTGATCCATTCCGCTTTGTTGGGCAAGACGGTAAATCTCTGCAAATTCAGGGGGAATAGCCGCCGTCGTTTTCGGCGATTTTTCAGACCAAAACATATTTTGGATCAGTTTGACTTTATCCCCTAGTTTTTCGATCTCCTCTTTGATCCGCTTAAGATCTTCACTTTCCCGAATCGGTGTATGTCGAGGCACACGCTCTTCTTCGGTGACTTCCGCAATTTTAGAGATTTGTTTGGCCGCTTCGGAGATATTATAAAGAACATCACTGCTTTTTTGTGCCAGCGGACGCTGTTTCATTAAAGGCTCTTCGATTTTAGATTTTGTTTTAGGAATAGTATGTTCTTCAACCCCGACTACAATCTCATACAAAGCACTTTTACCGAGTGATTTCTTTTGCACTTCGCGTGTCTCGATTAACATCGCCTCTTCGCCAACCTCCAACTGCGCTTTTTTTAGCGCTTCAGCAGGGGTGGCACCGCTAAATGTCAAAATTTTCATTTTATCTCCATTTAAAACGCTATCGGAATAAATACCGATTAGCTACGTTAACACTTGGTTCACCTCGGCGGTGTGCCCAAACACGCTTAGGTGCTTTCTTTTGGATCATACTTCCAAGCGGAATCATCACACTGAGCCGCTCATTCCAATGAGGGTGGGGAATACTCAACTCTTTGGTTCGAACGGCTCGATCCCCAAAGAATAGTATATCCAAGTCCAACGTCCTCGGCGCATTCGCAAAACTGCGACGCCGCCCAAAACGTTTTTCGATCCGCCAAATCAACCGTAAAAGAGCTTTAGGCTCCAATGAAGTAGCAATCTCAATGACCGTATTGTCAAAATCACTTTGTTCAGTGTATCCAAACGGAGGATTAGTGAGAATCACTCCGCTTCTTAGAGGGGTGAGCAAAGACGAACGACACAAATAGATCCATAAATGGTTCATACGCCGCTTTACATCTCCGATATTTCCCCCTACCCCGATCAAGGCACGATAACGATAACCGTGGACTTTTCGAAGTACTTTAGGAAAATTGTGATCCACATAAATGCTAAGACTCTTATTGAGAACACGGCACAATGGCATTCCTTACTCTTCTACCGCACTTTGCTGCGCCGAAGCGGCTTGACGCATTGCATTAATTTCGCTCAAAATTTGCATCATCCCCACCATCGCCAAATGGTATCCGAAAGGGCCGAAACCGATAATCGAAGAGGTACATACAGGGGCTGTCATACTTTTTTGACGAAACTCTTCACGACGATAGATATTGCTGATATGTACTTCAATGGTCGGAAGATTCACCGCACTGATCGCATCACGAATCGCAATCGATGTGTGGGTGTAGGCGGCAGGATTAATGATGATCCCGTCTGCATCCCCGTAACACTCTTGGATACGGTCAACAATTTCCCCCTCCAAGTTACTTTGATAAAACTCAATCTCTACACCGTTTTGGGTTGCGACATCTTTCATTTGGGCATGAATCTGTTCTAAACGCATCGGCCCGTATACTTGCTGTTCCCGAACCCCTAACATATTGAGGTTTGGCCCTTGGATAACGACTATTTTCATTGATTAAACCTTGATCTTCTGTTTTAAGGATAGATTATAAGAGGTTCTATATTATAAGGAACTAAATCGCTTTCATCTTCGAAAAATTCGATTGCCCTAAAGCTCATTTCGCTATACTTTATCTTTTAAAAATCAGTATCAAAGGTCCAAAATTGCAAGTACTATTAAGTGACGCTATTTTTACGGATGGAACCGTTCTTCGTGATCATGGTATCGTATTTGATAAAACAATTCTCGAAGTCACACCGAATGAAAAATTACGTTCATGTTACGGCGCACAATGCACTGAATTAGGAGAGGGTTCTGTTCTTCTTCCGGGTCTTATCAATTCTCACGTCCATCTGGAGTTTTCCGCCAATCAATCCCATCTCACTTACGGTGAGTTTATGCCGTGGCTCTCCAGCGTTATCGCATCTCGAGATGAGCTCATCAACGCATGTAATGACGATTGCACAACCCGTGCGATTGAGACCATGCTCGCCAACGGTATCACCGCATTCGGTGCGGTCAGTTCGTATGGATTCGATCTCAATTCTTGTGTTGAAGCCTCTCAGAAAGTCGTCTTTTTTAACGAACTTATCGGCTCCGATCCCGCCATGGCCGATGCACTTTATGCCAACTTCCAAGAGCGCCTTTTTGCCTCTCAAGAGCTAAAACGAGAAGGATTCCATCCCGCAATCGCCATCCACTCCCCCTACTCCGTCCATCGGGTATTGATCCAAAAAGCACTCAAATACGCAAAAGAGAAAAAGTTGCGTGTAAGCGCTCATTTACTCGAAAGTCCTGCAGAACGAGAGTGGCTTGATTCAAACAGCGGTCCGTTTGCCTCGTTTTTCCAAAACTTCTTAAAACAGACCCAAGCCGCCAATACGGCACAAGAGTTTATCAACTATTTTCATGAAGTACCTACCCTCTTTACCCATGTCGTTCAAGCGACTGAAAATGAGCTCTCTGCTATCGCTTCAGGCGGGCATAGCATTATTCATTGCCCCATCTCAAATCGCCTTTTAGGCAACAGCGTCCTTGACATCAACCGCCTTAACTCATTCTCTATCCCGTGGGTATGCGGAACCGACGGACTGAGTTCCAACTATGCCCTCGATCTGTTTGAAGAGATGAAAATTGCCCTTTTTATCCATGCCGAGGATAACTTATTCTCTTTGGCACTCGATCTTTGGAGGAGTGTCACTTCCGATGCGGCGAAGGCATTGAAACTCAATTGTGGTACAATCGCTCCTGCTTATGATGCGGATATTTTAGTAGTGCGAATCGATTACCCCATTAATGAACAACTACCGATTCATCTGATAACACAGCCTCACGTCATAGAATCCATTTATATCCAAGGGGAGAAAGTACAATGATGGAAATTATTAGAAAAATCGGCACTTGCCTCGCATCGGGACTCAAATTTATCCAAGAACATTTTAAAGCTACCCTCTTAGTGCTCTTCGTTATTTGGCTCCTTCTCCCCTCAGGGGATGAGGGGATGACATCCCATAATCTTCAAAAAATATCTTTGACGGGACCGATTTTAGACGCGACCCCTATAGTAGAACAAATCGACAAAGCCGGTGAGAATCCTGATATCAAAGGGGTCCTTTTTAGCATCGATTCTCCCGGCGGTGCCGTGGCCCCTTCCGTTGAAATTGCCTACGCAATCAAACGGCTTACGGAGTCCAAACCCGTTGTTGTCTATGCGGCGGGGATTATGGCAAGCGGAGGGTACTATTCCGCTATTTGGGGAAATGAGATCATCGCCAATCCCGGTAGTATGATCGGCTCCATCGGTGTCATTATGCAAGGAGCTGATCTTTCCGAACTTATGGAAAAAGTGGGGGTGAAAACGCAAACCGTCCATGCCGGAACCTACAAGCAAGTGGGAACATTTGATCGAGAGTGGAGTGACGTAGAACGTGCCGAGCTCGATAAAGTGATCAGCGGAACCTACGCTATGTTTGTTTCCGATGTCGCACGTGCTCGTAAACTCAATCCGGCACTTAGCAGTGAATTTGCCGATGCCCATATCTTTACCGCCGCTCAAGCGAAAAAAGTAGGATTAATCGACAGTATCGGGGTTGAGTATAATGCCAAAAAACGGGTAGAAACTCTGGCAAAAGTGAGCGAACCGATTTGGAATAAAGAAGACCCGATGGATAAATTTTTTAAACGGTTCGCCGCAGAGGGAGCCAGTTTGGCTCACATGTACTTTCCGAGCGTATCGTTACAATAAAAATTAAATCGAAACGATCTCTACCACTTCCGAGCGGACGACTCTCCGCTCATTCATCGCTTCAAACCGATCCCCAACACTGAGCGCATCCAAATCGATCACTTTCCCCTCCCGGGCGATTTGGGCAAATCCACTTTTGTTTTTATTTTTCGGATGATTGGCAGTAAACCCCTGCTCTAGCTGAGTAATCATAAACTGCTTTTGTCGCAGTGTTGATTCGATACTTTGGTTCAATCGCTCCATCAGGGGAATGATCTCCCGTCGGCTTTGCTCTAACCGTTGTGTCATCTGTCGATTTAAACGCTCCCCTAGCTCTTTGACCAACTCGTGTTGAACTTCCAAACGATGTTCAACCCCGTGACGTTTAAACGCTTCCTGCATCGAGAGGAGCTGTTCGCGTTTACGCTCTAACCGTTGCGTGATCATCCCATAAGCACTGGTGCGAAGTTCATCGATACTTTGAGATAGCTCGTTTTGATCGCTAAGGAGCATCTGCATTGCAGCACTCGGTGTCGGGGCGCGCATATCGGCCACATAATCGCTAATGACCCAGTCGATCTCATGACCTACCGCTGACATAACGGGAGTATTCATGGCGAAAAGTGCATCAGCTACGATTTCCTCGTTAAACGCCCACAAATCTTCGATACTTCCACCGCCACGTCCGACAACGACCGCATCCGCGTTTAAGGTATCGGCATAGCGGAGAGCATCGGCTATTTGTCCCGCCGCACTCGAACCCTGAACCAATACATCCAAAACGATGAGTTTTACCAGCGGCCATCGATGTGAGGCGACTCTTTGCATATCCTGCAATGCTGCACCTGTCGCGGAAGTAACTAAAATAATCGTTTGGGGGAATTTAGGAAAGCTTTTTTTACGTGTCGGGTCGAAGTACCCTTTGGCTTCCAGCTTCTGTTTGAGCTGCTCGAACGCTACCGCCAAAGCTCCCGCACCGTAAGGTTCGGCACTGAACGCATTGATCTGATATTCGCCACGTGGTTTGTAGAGGCTTAATGCACCGTGGAGGATGATATGCGCCCCCTCTTCGAGAGAAAATTTCAAGCGTGCGGCGTTGCCCTTGAACACGACACATTTGATGGCGGAATCGTTGTCTTTGAGGGTG